>DASPKR010000211.1:0-2393 GCA_035627975.1 Pyrinomonadaceae bacterium
AGCGAGGTCACCCTCGACGACGGCCTGAAGCTGGTGCTGCTGGTCGAGGACCGCGCGGGCTACTCCACGCTTTGCCGCCTGATTACCCAGGGGCGCCGCCGTTCGGCCAAGGGCGAGTACCGGCTGCTGCGCGAGGACCTCGCCGACGGCCTGCCCGGCCTGCTGGTGCTGTGGCTTCCCGGCGCGACGCCCTCGCGCGCGGGCGGCCGCCCCCTCACTACTTCCGCGAATAGACGTAGAACATCACGCCGATGATGACGATGAGGAGTGTTTCGAGTTGGAGGAAGTATTGCCAGTCGAGCCGCCCCGTGCCTTCGTCGAGCGCGAGCGGGTAGAGGAAGAACGTGCCGAAGACGAGCCCCGCGCCCAGCCAGATGATTTGACGCTTCCTGTCCCACATCTCGGGAGCTACTTCCTGCGGAGCTTTGCGAGGCGCTCGGCAGCGGCGGCGAGCGTCTCGTCCTTTTTGCAGAAGCAGAAGCGCACCTGGGAGGCGCCGAGCTCGGGGCGGCTGTAGAAGCTCGACCCGGGGACACAGGCTACACCGACCTCCTGGATGAGGTGGCGCGTAAATTCCAGGTCGTCTTTGAAGCCGAAGGCGCCTATGTCGGTCATCACGTAGTAGGCGCCGTCCGGGCGGAAGACCCGGAAGCCCGCCTCTTCGAGTATGGGGAGGAGCACGTCGCGGCGGCGAAGGTAGTCCGTTTGCAGGCGCTCGTAATACTCGCGCGGGAGCCGCAGGGCGAAGGCACCGGCGCGCTGCAAAGGTGCCGCGGCGCCCACGGTGAGGAAGTCGTGAACCTTCCGGAGCGCGCCCGTTATGTGCGGCGGCGCGAGCACGTAGCCGACGCGCCAGCCCGTCACAGAGTAGGTCTTCGACATCGAGTTGACGACCACGGTGCGCTCGCGCATCCCCTCTAGCTGCGCCATGGAGATGTGACGAACTTCGCGGTCGTCGCGCGGGTAGATGATGTGCTCGTAGATTTCGTCTGTGAAGCAGAGCGCGTCGAACTCGCGGCACAAGCCGGCGACGTACTCCATCTCGTCGCGCGTGAAGACCTTGCCCGTGGGGTTGTTCGGGTTGCAGAGGATGACGGCCTTCGTGCGCGGGCCGAAGGCGGCGCGAAGCTCATCGCGGTCGAAAGACCAGTCGGGCGGGCGCAAGGGGACGTAGCGCGGCGTGGCGCCGGAGAGTATTGCGTCGGGCGCGTAGTTCTCGTAGAAGGGCTCGAATATTACGACCTCCTCGCCGGGGTCAACGCAGGCCATCATCGCGGCGATCATGCCCTCGGTCGAGCCGCAGGTGACGGTTATCTCCCTCTCGGGGTCAACGTCCAGGCCGAGGTGCCAGCGCGTCTTTTCGGCGATTGCGTCGCGGAACTCCTTCGCGCCCCAGGTTATCGCGTACTGGTTCACGTCGTCGTGGATGGCCTGGGCGGCGGCGAGCTTTATCTCCTCTGGCGCGGGGAAGTCGGGGAACCCTTGAGAGAGGTTGACGGCCCCGTGCCTGAGGGCCTCGCGCGTCATCTCGCGTATGACCGACTCGGCGAAGCGGCTCGCCTTCTCGGAGACGTGACGGTGCTTTGTGGGCGCTGTGGTCGTCATGTAAATTATTCTCGCGCGCGGCCGCGGCGGCGCGCAACCCAGAGGGTTTCAGACGATGAGCGAAAGTAGCAAATGCCCGATGGGCGAGCACCCGTGGCTCGCGGTCTTCCTGGCGCTCGCCTTCATACTCACCTTCCTGGCGAGCAAGCTGGGGCTTCTGTGATTGCGGCCTATTGCTGTTCCTGCTCGGCGGCCTGCCGGCGCAGTTGATCAATGATGGAGCGTATGGCGCTGGCGTGCGGGCCTTCGGGCGCGAGCACGAGGTACTTGTCGTAGGCGTCTGCCGCGTCCTTCCACCTCTCAAGCTTCTCAAGATTTCTGCCCAGCAGTTCGTAGAGCACGGGCTCGGTGTCGGAGAGCTGCGCGATGGCTTTGCGGAACGCGGCGACGGCCTCCTCGTGGCGGCCCTTGTCTTCGTGGACGAGGCCGGCGCCCGTGTGCGCCTCGGGCTGGAAGCCTCGCGCCTCGCGTACGGCGCGGGCGTAGGCCGCGAGCGCGCCGTCGTAGTCGGCCATAGCGCGAAGTACGCGCCCCTCGACGGCCGAAGCCTCCGCGTATCCGGGCCGGTCGCGGCGCGCCTCCTCTATCTGTTCGAGCGCGCCGTCGTGGTCGTCGAGCGCGGAGAGCACACGGGCGAGGCCGACGTGCGCCGCGGCGAAGCGCGGGCGAATGGCTAGCGCCTCGCGGTAGAGCTCGGCGGCGCGCGCCGCCCCCCCGCCCTTCTCGCGCTCCTCCTCGGCCTGCTGGAAGAGCAGCTCCGCGCGGTCGGTCGTCTCCTTCAGTGGCAC
>DASPKR010000212.1:0-12025 GCA_035627975.1 Pyrinomonadaceae bacterium
CCTACTGCCACGCCGACGCCTACGCCGACCGTGACCCCGACGCCGACCGCGACGCCCACGCCGACGGCAACGCCCACGCCCAACGCGTCGCCGACGCCGCTGCCGAACTCGGTCGTTCAGTTCAGCTCCTCGCTCTACGCCGTTCAGGAGGACTGCACGCAGGTCGTCGCGCAGGTCGTGCGCTCGGGCGTCACAACGGGGCGCGTCACGGTTGACGTGAACAGCAACGACGGGACGGCCAAGCAGAAGGGCGACTACACCTACGTCGTCGGCCGCCTCGTCTTCGAGCCGGGCGAGACGCAGAAGGCTCTGCCCATCCTCATAAGCGAGGACGCATACGCCGAGGGGCCGGAGTCCTTCACGCTGTCGCTCTCGAACCCGACGGGCGGCGCGACCCTGGCCGGCGCCATCACAGCGACCGTCCAGATTGCAGACGACAACGCAGAGCAGAACTCGAACCCGATAGATGACTCGCGCACCTTCGTCTGCCAGCACTACCACGACTTCCTCTATCGCCACCCCGATCAGGCGGGCGAGGACTTCTGGACGCAGGGTATCGAGTCGTGCGGCTCGGGCGAGCAGTGCCGGCAGGAGAGGAGGGTTGACACGTCCACCGCCTTCTTCCTCTCCATAGAGTTCCAGAACACCGGCTACTTCGTGATACGCGTGCGCAAGGCGGCTTTCGGCAACGACAAGTCGAACCCGCGCTACGCCATCTTCCTGCGCGACCAGCGCACGATAAGCGAGGGCGTCGTCATAGGCACGCCCGGCTCAGGCGAGCGCCTCGAGCAGAACCGCCAGCGCTACCTCGAAGACCTCGTCTCGTCGCCCGAGTACACGGCCGCCTTCCCGCAGGGGATGCAGCGCGGGCAGTACGTTAACAAGCTCTTCGCCAACGCAGGCGTCACGCCCACGACGGCCGAGCGCGACGAGGCCCGCGACGCCTACGGCACGGGCGACACCGCGGGGCGAGCCGCCGCCCTTCGCTCGGTGGCCGAGAGCGACTCGGTCTTCCTCGCGCAGTACAACCCGGCCTTCGTGCTGATGCAGTACTTCGGGTATCTGAGGCGCAACCCGGACGACCCGCCAGACAACAACTTCCTCGGCTACGACTTCTGGCTGGCGAAGATGAACTCCTTCAGCCTGCCGAACGAGAACGTGCGCAACGAGACCGTCGCCCTGCAGCGCGTGCGGCGGGCCGAGATGGTGCGGGCCTTCATCGAGTCCATCGAGTACCGCAACCGCTTCCACGGCGCGCCCGGCGGCAACCAGCAGGGCAGCCAGGCGCAGAGCCAGCCGCCCGCCGTCTCCGACGCGGGCCGAAAGTGGAGGGAGGAGCTGGCGCGGGCGCTCTCGCTGGCCTTCGAGCCCGCGTTCCGCGCCGGCCTGCGACTCTAGGAGGCTGATAGGAAGCGCGTGCGGCGGCCCCGACCGGCATGAGAACAGGCCGGGGCCGCCGCGCGCCGCTCTTTATTAAATCTTCTCCCTGCTATGACTAACCCGCCGCGGCTTAAAGTTTCGGTTTGACACCGCCAGCTGCTCCAACATATAGTGTGCCTCTCCCGCACCGTGCTCTAGGTACTGTGCTTGCGCGCAGAAACGGCCCAGGGCAGCCCGACGTGGAATAGTCACGCGCAAATGTTCAAACTTCAACGACTAGAGATAACCGGCTTCAAGTCCTTCGCCGACCCCACAGAACTCGTCTTCACAGGAAATGGCATCACCGCCATCGTCGGCCCGAACGGCTGCGGTAAGTCGAACGTGGCCGACGCAATCGCCTGGGTCTTGGGCGAGCAGCGCGTCAAAGCGCTTCGCGGCGGCGAGATGAAGGACGTGATTTTCCAGGGTTCGCGCACACGGCCTCCGAGCGGCATGGCCGAAGTCGTGCTCCACATGGTGCACGACGAGACGTTCGAGGAAGAGCCGGACATTGACGACATAGACGCCACGCTCGAAGACCTAGACGACCAGGCCGGCGCCATCGAGGAGCGGCTCGCCCCCGAACTGGGCGCCGCGCCGGAGGCCGAAGCTCAAGCCGCCGAGCCGACCGAAGTGAGCGCGGCGGCCGCGGCTGAGACCGCGGCCGAAGCCGCGCCGGCCGGGGAGGGCGGAGGAGTTCAGCCCGACGCCCCGGCGGCCAAACCCCGTCAGCCGCACCACCACAGGCGCCACTGGCGGCCGCGCCGCATGGCCCTCGACTTCGCGCCGGGCGAGACCGTCTCCGTCACCCGCCGCCTCTACCGCTCCGGCGAAAGCGAGTACCTGCTGAACGGGCGCCTCTGCCGCCTGCGCGACATACAAGACCTCTTCTCCGGCACCGGCCTCTCGGGCGCGCACTACGCCATCATCGAGCAGGGGCGCATCGGCCAGATTCTCTCGGCCAAGCCGATGGACAGGCGCACGCTCATCGAGGAGGCCGCAGGGATAACGAAGTTCCGCGTCCGCCAGCGCGCCGCCGAGGCGCGCCTCGAAGCCGCCCGCACGAACCTCAACCGCGTCTCCGACATCATCTCCGAGATCGAGCGCCAAGTCGGCAGCCTCCGCCGTCAGGCGGCGAAGGCCCGGCGCTATCAGCAGATTCGGGAGGAGCTGCGCGAGCTTCTGCGCCGCGTCTATGCCGCCGACGAGCGCACGCTCGAGGACCGCCTCGAAGCCCTGCGCGCGGGGTTAGCCTCTGCGAACGAGGAGGTCGAGCGCCTCGCCGCGGAGCTTGAGGAGAAGGAAGGCGAGGCCCGGCGCGCTACGACCGAGGCGCGGGAACGTGAGGAAGAGCTCGCCGAGGCCCGCGCCGCCGTCTCGGAGTCCGCCCTACGCCGCGACCGACGCGAGCGCGAGCGCGCCTACCAGGAAGAGCAGATCGCGGCCTTAGAGCGCCGCCTCTCCGAAGTCCGGCAGGAAGCCGAACAGGTGCGCGCGCGCCTCTCTTCCGTCATGTCCGAGAGCGAGTCTCTCGTCCTGCGCGACGTGCAGATGCGCGAGGCGAGCGAGGACAGCGCACGCCGGCTGGAAGAGGCCGAGGGCGCATACGCGCGCCGCGTCGCCGAGGTGACGGAGGCCGAGTCGGCGATAGAGAGCGCGCGCGGCGAGCTTCTGACGCACACGGCCGCCTCCGAGCGCCTGATGGAGATAGGTCGCCAGCTCGACGCGGCGGCCGAGAAGCTCGCGCTCCAGGCCGAGGGGCTCGCGCGCGAGGGCGAGCGCGCCGCGGCCGCGCACGCGCAGGCTAAGGCGGACGCCGCCCGGCTCCAGGAAGAGATAGCAGCCGCGCGCGCACGGCTCGATACGCTCTACTCTGAGCGCGAGGGCCGCATACGCCAGCTCTCCGAGGCGCGCGCGCAGGTCGAGTCGGCCGCGGCCGAGCACGCCCGCGTGCGCGACGAGGCGGCGCGCGTCCGCCACCGCCTCGACACGCTCTCCGAGATAGACTCGCTCAAGTCGCTCTACTCGCAGGCGGTGCGCCGCATCTTCTCGCCCGAGGACGGCGACGCGCCCAAAGACTTCCACATCATCGGGACGCTCGCCGACGTGCTCCGCGTCGAGCCGCACTGGGAGCGCGCTGTCGAGAGCGTGATGGGGCCGTACCTGCAATCCGTCATCGTGCCGACGCCCGACGACGCCGTGCGCGCTTCAGCCTGGCTTCAGGCGACGGGCGCGGGGCGCGCGACCTTCATCGTAGCCGGCCTGCACGGCGGCGCCGAGACCGTGGACGGCGACGATGAGTTCGGCCGGGCGGCCGGCGTCGCTGACTACGCGGAGACGGACGAGGTGCGCGTCGCCAACCTCCTGGGCGCGCCGCGCGAGATAGGCGCCGTGCTAGGGCGCACGCTCTCGCGCGAGACGGGCGCGAGGGTCGTGCGCGACTTGGAGCGCGCGATGATTCTGACGCTCCCCACCGGCGAGATGTGCGTGACGGCGGACGGCGAGTGGGCCATCGGCGGCCAGTTGATTGCGGCGGGCGGCCCGCCCGTCGCCGCCGAGGAGGGCGCGGGGCTCCTCTCCTTCAAGCGCGAGATGCGCGAGCTCGAAGTCAGGATGGTGGGCATCGAGGCCGACCTGATGTTCGCCGACGAGGCCGCCTCGCGCGCCCGCGCGCGCCTGGGCGAGCTCGAAGACGCCTTCGTGCTCTTAAACGACGAGATAGGCCGGCAGGAGCGCGAGCACGTCGCGCGCGAGGTCAGCGCCGCGCAGCTTCAGCAGGAGATAGAGCGCGCCGAGCGCCACATGCGCGTCGTCGCGGACGACGCGGCGCGGCTCGCCGAAGAGCAGCGCGAGGTCGAGGAGCGCCGCGACCGGCAGCGCGCCGAGGCGGAGGCCGCCGAGGCGGCACGGCAGGCTGCGCAGCGCACGGTCGCCGGGGCGGGCGAGGCTCTGGCCGAGGCGCGGCGCGCCGCCGAGGCCGAGAGCGAGAACCTCAGCCGCCAGCGCGCGCTAGCCGCTGCAGCCGCCGAGCGCCGGCGCTCGGCCGCGTCAGAGCTTCGCAGGATGGAGTCTGAAACGGGCGAGCTTCAGTCGCGGCTGGAACGCCACGAGAGGGAGGCCGAGGAGACGTTCGCGCGCCTCGAAGAGCTGCGCGGCTCGCTCGCGGGGCTCGCCGAGTCGGCTGGCCGGGACGAGGGCGAGCGCATGACGCTCGAAGAGCGCGTCTCGGAAGCCTCCGAGCGGCTAGCGGAGGCGCGGCGCCGCGCCGACGCGCTCTCGCTCGAAGTCACGGAGCTGCACCAGCGCGCCTCAGAAGCGCGAGACTCGCGCTCGGCCCTCGAAGTGCAGAGGGCCGAGGCCGCGGCCCGCCTCGACTTCGTGCGCGAGTCCTGCGTGAACGAGCTGAACCAGACGCTCGAAGAGGTCGCGGCCTCGTTCGAGCCGGGCGAGGGCTTCGACCTCGAATCGTCTCGCGCGCGGCTGGAAGAGTTGCGCGCCCGCGTCGAGTCCTTCGGCGCCGTCAACATGATGGCGCTCGAAGAGCTTGCCGAGAACGAGGAGCGCCTGACGTTCCTGACGGCCCAGCGGCAGGACATCACGGACGGCATCGCCTCGACCGTCGAGGCGCTGCGCGAGATAAAGCGCCGCTCGCGCGAGCGCTTCCGCCACGCCTTCGAGGAGGTCAACCGCAACTTCGGGCAGTTCTTCGTCGAGCTGTTCGGCGGCGGCCGCGGCGAGATGAGCCTGCTCGACGCCGAGGACGTGCTCGAATCGGGCATTGACATCGTCGCGCAGCCGCCGGGCAAGCGCCTGCAGAACGTGCTGCTGCTCTCGGGCGGCGAGAAGGCCATGGCGGCGCTCTCACTCGTGCTGGCGATATTCAAGTACCGCCCGTCGCCCTTCTGCCTCCTGGACGAGGTGGACGCCCCTCTCGACGAGGCGAACGTCGGCCGCTTCTCGGCGAAGGTCGTCGAGATGTCTGCCGACACGCAGTTCCTCGTCATCACGCACAACAAGCGGACGATGGAGGCGGCGCGCGCCCTCTACGGCGTGACGATGGAGGAGGCGGGGATTTCCAAGCTGGTCTCGGTGAGGTTCGAGTGAAGGGAATGTGGAAGTTTCTAAACGCGCTTTCGGTCGCGGCCGCGCTCGCTTCGGCGGGCGCGATTCTTCAGGCGCGCGCGCAGAAGAAGGCTACGCGCCCCGCCGCGCAGCAACAGCAGGCGCCGCGCAAGGTTTCGACCCGACCCGGGGGCGCGAACAAGCCTGCCGACGGCGGCGCGGGCGGGGCGGCCGCTAAGCCGAAGGAAGACCCGAACGCCGCGCGCTTCACCTACGAGTTCAGGCACCCGGACTTCTTCGTCTATTTCATACACGTCGAGCACGACGACCGCGGCCGCGGCGTCATACGCTTCGAGCGGCGCTCGGACACGGAGCAGATAACCGAGCCGTTCGAGCTCGCGCCGGCCGCCCTTGAGCGCATCGCGGCGCACTGGGCGGCGCTCAAGTTCCTCGACTCGACCGCGGAGTACCAGGGCGAGCGCACCTACCCGAGCTACGGCAAGTCGCGCCTGACGATGCGGCAGGGCGGGCGCGAGCGCACGGCCGAGTTCAACTACAGCCAGGACGAGAACGCGATGGGGCTCGTCAACGAGTACCGCAAGGCCGCAGACCAGGCCGTGCTCGTCTTCGAGCTGAAGATAGCTTTGGAGAGCCAGCCGCTCGAAACGCCCAAGCTCATTGACCGCATCGAAAGGCTCATCGAGCGCAACGCGCTCTCGGACGCCGCCCAGCTCACACCGCTCCTGCGCGAGCTGAGCGAGGACGAGCGCATCCCCCTCGTCGGCCGCAACCAGCTCGCGCGCATACTCAAAAAGCTCGACAAGCAGCCCTGACGACTGCGGGTTAGAAAAGCGGGGAGGGTTGATGACGGCGCCGCCGTCATCAACCCTCTTTCCTTATCCCTCCCCCGCCTTACTTCTTCCCGCGCTCCCTGCGCCACACACGCACGAAGACGACGACGGCGGCGACGCCGAACAGAAACAGCCCCGCCATCACGACGAGCACCGCGATAAGCTCTTTCGCCCCGGCGTCGGTCATCGCGTTAAAGCCTTACGCGTCGCGCGCGGCCTCCTGCTCTTCGGGCTCGCCGTCGGGCGCCGCGGGCGCGGGCGTGTAGCGTATGCGGCGTATGCGCCGGCCCTCGACCTGCTCGACGAGGAAGCTCGCGCCGTCGTGAGCGACCGTCTCGCCGGGCGTCAGTATCCGCCCGGCCTGCGCGAGCAGGAAGCCGGCCATCGTCGTGTAGCCCGCCTCCTCCGGCAGCTTCAGGTCGAAGTGGCGGTTGGCATCGCGGACGGCGAGCATGCCGTCTAGCAGGTAAGTCCCGCCCGGCTCCTCGACTATCTGCGAGCGCGACTCCTCGTCGTACTCGTCGTTTATCTCGCCGACGATCTCTTCGAGAAGGTCTTCCAGAGTCACTATGCCTTCGAGCCCGCCGTGCTCGTCCACGACGCAGGCGATGTGCGTCTTGCCGGCCTGCATCTGCCTGAGCACCGAGCCGAGCTTGGCGGAGGCAGGGACGAAGAGCGGCGGGTGCAGCATCCGCTCCATGCTGAACTCCTGCGGGCTCACGGTGCGCAGGCAGGGCATCAGGTCTTTCATGAAGAGTATGCCGGCGATGTCGTCGAGGCGCTCGCTATAGACGGGCATGCGCGAGAATCCGTACTCGCAGAAGGCCGACTCGACGTCGGCGAGCGTGGCCGTGACGGGCAGCGCCTGCACCTCCGTGCGCGGGATCATGGCCTCGCGCACCTCGGCGTCTGCGAAGTCGAAGACGCGGTTGATGAGCTTCTGCTCTTCCTCCTGTATGTGGCCGCCCCTGCGCGACATCTCGATGACCTGCCGAAGCTCGGCTTCCGTGTAGGCCGAGGCGTGCTCTCCCGTGGCGTGCAGGCCGAAGGGGCGAACCATCGCGGCGCTCGCCCAGTCGAGCGCGTGGATGAAGGGGCGGAAGACTTTGTAGAACACCTCCATCGGCAGCGCCGAGAACATCGCGACGCGCTCCGCGCGCTCGAGGCCGAAGAGCTTCGGCGCCTGCTCGCCCAGCGTTATGTGCAGCGAGGTCAGCAGCGAGTAGGCGATGACGAAGGCGACCGAGTGCTTGACGACGTTGAAGGTGCCGCCCTCCGCGCCGTGCGCGACCGCCGACTCGCCGAAGAGCCCCGTTGAGACCAGCAGGCGGCCGAGCGGCTCCTCGATGAGTGCGGCGATGGTGGGCTCGCCGAGTATGGCGAGCGCCAGCGACGCGAGCGTGATGCCGAGCTGCGAGGCCGACAGGTATGCGTTCAGGTTCCCGAGTATGCGGAGGAGCCTGCGCGCGCGCGCGTTGCCCTCCGAGGCGAGCGCCTCTATGCGCGAGCGGCGCACGCCCACGAACGCGAACTCTGCGGCCACGAAGAAGCCGTTCGCAGCTACGATGACGAGGATGGAGATGAGCTTGAGTGCGGTCATTTTGTTAAGTGGTCACCTGAATTCTGCCTTTCGAGCATCTCGCAGAACTCGGCGACGCGCTGCTCGGCCCAGTGGCGCTCGTCGCCGGCCGGGTCGCCGGAGAGGAAGCCGACGTGGCCGCCGCGGCTCGTGAGCACGAGCAGCACGTCGGGGTTATCAGTAATCGAGGGGCTCCGGAACGGCTCGGCGGGGATGATGGGGTCGTCCTCCGCGTGGATTATGAGCGTGGGCGTGCGTATGCGTGGGATGACGCCGAGGGAGCTCGCGCGCTCGTAGTAGCTCGAAGCGTCGCCGTAGCCGCCGTGCCGGGCGGTGTAGCGGTCGTCGAACTGCCGTATGGTTCTGACGCGCCGTAGCCCGCGCACGTCGTAAAGCTCCGGGTGGAGGCGCTGCTTCCTGCGCATGCGCCCGCGCAGGCTCCGCATGAAGCTCGCGCGATAGACGGCGTTGCTGCGGAGCTCTATCCGGTCGGCGCACCCCGAAAGGTCAATCGAGGGCGAGACGGCGCACACGCCCGCCAGTTCCTCCGGCGCGGCGCCGCCGTAATCGCCCGCGAGCTTCAAGACCATGTTGCCGCTCATCGAGAAGCCGGCGACGTAGATGCGCCGCACGCGGTCGCGCGACGCGAGCTCGGAGACGGCGGCTGCGATGTCGCCCGTCATGCCGCTGTGGTAGAGGGTCGGCGTCAGGTGCTCCGTTCCGCCGCACGTGCGCATGTTCAGGCAGGCGACGTTGAAGCCGCGCGCGAAGGCGCGCCGCGCGGTGCCGAGGATGTAGGGCGAGTCGCTTGAGCCTTCCAGCCCGTGTATGAGCAGGAGGGCAGGCGCCCTCTCGCGCTCGTCCTGCCAGAGGCACTTGAGAAGGACGCGCGCGCCGGGCTCGACTTCGAGCAGTCGCGGCTCGAAGGGGAGGCCGTTCGGCGAGCGCCAGGGCCGGTAGCGTTCGTGGCGCAGTGCCGCGACGATGGTCTGGGCGTGACCGCCGCGCAGGAGCGGGTGGGGGCGGAAGGGCTTCGAGCGGAAGGCGCGCGCTACCTCGGCGAGCCGCTCGCTGAGCGCCTGCGAGGGGACGTGCGCGCAGTCGCCGCCCCGCGCCCGCCGCGAGCCCCCGGCCCACCCGCTGTCAGTGATCGTTTCCATCGCGCCGCGTTCGTGCGGAATTTACCCGCCAGGATTATAAATGAAGCGGCGCCGCCGACGGAACACAATCGAGTGGGGTAAGTAGGCGGCCGCTTCACGCGCGGGCGAGGCGCGTCGGCTCCGACGGCGGAGGGTCGCCGGCAGGCATCGGGGCGGGCGAAGGCTCGCGGACGGGCGCGGAGGGGCTCGGGTCGGTGTCGGGCGGGAGCGGCGGCGGCTCGGGCTGCGCGGGGTCTTCGGGCCGCGTGGGCGGAAGCTCTGGCTGGTCGCCGGGCTGCGGCTGCTCGGCGTTTGGGTTGCGGATTGTCATCTGAAACTCTCCCCCCTCTCTGACTCCTGAATTTATTGTTCGCCGCCCCTGCGCATGTCGGCGACGACGAAGCGGATCATGCGGTAGGTGATGTGGCGCGGCAGGGCCTCGCGCAGGGGCTTGAGGCGCTCGGGGCCTATGCGGACGGCCGCCTCCGCGATGAGGCGGCGGTCTTCGTCGCTTACGTGCGCGGAGAGGTCGAAGGGGCGCCCCGCCGCGATGCAGTCGGCGAGGTGCTTCTCCACGGTCATCTCGGTCAGGCCGCGCTGCGCGCAAATCTCCTCGACCGTGAGGCCCTGCTCGTAGAGCGCGTAGGTCTCTTCAACGGTGCTGACCTTCGGCGCGGGCGGCGCGGCCGGCTCTTCGGCGCGGGCCGTGCGAGTGCGCGCGGGGGCGACGCTCCGAGGTTGGCGCAGCGGCGGCAGTGGGAGCTGGGCTGTGGCCCGCTCGCGCATCAGGTCGTTGCCGAGGTCTGTGAGCGCGATTGTCGGGTAGGCGCCGCCCGTGACGTGCATGCAGCCGGCCGCGACCAGCGCGTCAACGTAGAGGAAGATTTCGTCCTGCGTCATGTCGGGGAGGATGCCGTAGGTGGAAAGACGGTCGAGGCCGGCCTGCGAGAGCTTCGCCGAGCGCGAGCCGCGCAACGTCGAGGCGAGCATCCCCTTGCCGAAACGCCCGCCCATCCGCGCCGCGCAGGCCAAAATCTTGCGCGCTATCAGAGACTCTTCCGGGGTGAGGTCGCGCGGCTCGTTGACGCCGATTGACTCTGCCTGAGAGGCTTCGTGGTCGGAATCGCCCTCGGCGGCGAGCGCCTCTGCACGCTCGCGCCTGCGCCGCGCGCGCGAGCTTTCGGCCAGCTCATCTTCCAACCCCAGCCCTGCGGGAACGTGCTCCATCACGAACTTATCTAGCCGCCCCGCTGGCTCAAGCGGCGGCAGGGCGTCGCCGCCCGCCGCTTCGGAGTCAGCGTCGCCGCGCCCGCGCCTTTCCTGCATGAGGCAGTTGCCGCACCTGCCGCAGGTCGCGTCGTGCGAGCGGTCGCCGAAGTAGTCGAGGATGAAGGCGCGGTAGCAGCGCTCCGTGTAGCAGAAGGAGATCATCTCGCGTAGCTTGCGCTGCTCTAAGGCGGCGCGCCGCGCGAGGTCTTCGGGGCGTATGCGCAGGCGCGAGGCAGGGCGCTCGTCGAGCATGACGAGCCCGCGAGTGCGGCGCGCCGGGCGGAACGCGATTACGCCCGACTCGGCGAGCGACGAGACGCAGCGGTGCAGGGCGGCCGGCTCAAGGCCGAGCGTCTGCGCGAAGTCGTTCAAGTCAATCTCAGCGTCCTCGCGCTCGCTCAGGTCGTAGCCCCCCAGAAGCCCGAAGAGAACCTGCTTGAGCTGCGCGCTGCGGCGGGCGGCGACGGCCTCGCGCGCAAGGTGCGCGGGCATTAGAAGCCGGACTGAGGCGCGGTTCTCGCCCGCGGCGCCTCGCTCTATGTGGCCTGCCTTCTCGAGCGTGATGAGCGCGGACTGGACGGCCATCTCGTTGCGTATGCCGGCGCGGGCTGCTATCTCGCGCGTGGAGAGCTCTATGCGCCGCTCGCCCGTCCCCACCAGCGACTCATAGACGCGGGCGATGATTTCGGGCGGCGGGTAGGAGCCCTCGATGAAGTAGTCCTGCGTGCGCTTGTCGGCGTAGTTGAAGAGGAGCAGGCAGACTGAAGGTTGGCCGTCGCGGCCTGCGCGGCCTATCTCCTGGTAGTAAGCCTCAATCGAGCCGGGCATCTGGTAGTGGGCGACGAAGCGTATGTCGGGCTTGTCAATCCCCATCCCGAAGGCGTTCGTGGCGACGATCATCTGCACTCCGCCCGACATGAACCCTTCTTGCGCGCGCACGCGCTCTTCGTCGGTCATGCCGGCGTGGTAGCCGACGACGGAGAGCCTCGCCTCCCTAAGCTTCTGCGTGACCTGCTCGACAGACTTGCGCGTGGAGGCGTAGATGATGCCGGACTGGCCGGCGTACTCCGTGGCGAGCTGGCGTATGCGCGCTATCTTCTCGCGCTCGCGCTCGGTGCGGACGACGCCGATTGAGAGGTTCGGTCGGTCGAAGCCGGAGACGAAGGCGCGCGGGTCGCGCAAACTAAGCTGCTCGATTATGTCGGAGCGGACGTAAGGGGTGGCCGTGGCCGTCAGCGCCACGGTCTGCGGGCGCCCGATGCGCTCGACGAAGGATTTCAGGCGCAGGTAGTCGGGGCGGAAGTCGTGGCCCCACTGGGAGATGCAGTGCGCCTCGTCCACGGCGAAGAGCGAGACGGGCGCGCTCTGCAAGGTCTCGACGAAGAACTGGCTGCGGAAGCGCTCGGGCGCGACGTAGAGCAGCTTGAACGCGCCGCGCCGCACTCCTGCGATGCGCTCCTTCTGCTCCTCGAAGTCGAGCGAGCTGTTGACGAAGGTCGCGGGAAGGCCGCGCGCTTGAAGGGCGTCAACCTGATCCTTCATCAGCGCTATCAGGGGCGAGACGACGACGGTCACGCCGTCTTTCATCAAGGCGGGTAGTTGATAGCAGAGCGACTTGCCGCCGCCCGTGGGCATGACGACGACGGTGTCGTGGCCGGCTAGTATGGCATCTATGACCTCCCGCTGGCCCTCGCGGAAACCCTCGA
>DASPKR010000213.1:0-2549 GCA_035627975.1 Pyrinomonadaceae bacterium
TGAAAGAAGATAAAGAGCAGCTATCCAGCTTGGGATTTATTAAACGGGCAAGCGGAAGCTAACACAAACGGCACGCGGGCGTCAACGGGGAGCGGCGCGGGCCTCGTCGCCGTAAACATTTTGTTCACGCACGTTAGGCACCGCGCCCGCCGCGCGGGCTAGTGCTCTTTCCCGGAGCCGAGGAGCAGGCGGAAGGGCCTCACGAGGTAGTACGCGAAGGAGAGCCCGGCAGGGAGACGCACGAGCGCGAGGTCGGCGTCCGTCGGCGTGAAGATGAAGCCGAGGTAGCGCAGTTTCTCGCCCCACCGCTCTCGCGCGCGGAGGTTAAACCCAACGCTCTCGGCTATGCCGGCCCGGCCGTACTCGTCCCGCTCGAAGAGGCGGCGGGAGACGCATTCGGCGAGCGCCGCTGCCGTCTCGTCTGCCGTCGCTCGCCTTCTAATCTCTCCCGGCATCTCGGCCCCGAGCTGGCCGCCGGCCAGCAACAGGCCGAGCAGCAGCATCCTCTCCGTCCTCTCGGCGCGCGCGCGCCCGAAGACGTAATCCCAATCGAGCCGGGGCCGGGAGCCGAGCAACTCGGCCACGTCGCATATCCACGACAGGCGCTCCCACAGGTGGCGGGCGCCGTGGACGCAGAGCGACGAGAGGAGGTCTTCGGGCGACAGGCTTTTGACCTCGCCCCGCCCGAGCCGGACGGGGACGGCGCGCTCCCACACACCCCCCTCGAGTTGCGCCGAGGCGAACTTGCGTGAGGCCACTTCCCAATGAAGCTCGACTAGAACGCGGCCCTCGTCGCGCGTGAACTGCATGTTGTGCTGGGCGCGCAGCAAGACGCGCTCCTGCGCGGGCGGGAGCGCGAGGTGCGGGCGGAGCCCGCGCTCGGCGAGGAGCGACTTGGCACGCCCGACGTCTGCCCTCCTGACTATCACGTCGAGGTCAACGTAGCGGCGCAGTGCCGTGTCGCCGTAGGCCAAAGCGGCGAGCGCTGGCCCCTTGTAAGCCAGGACAGGCAGGCCGGCCGACTCGAAGCGGCCGACGAGCTGTTCCAGCTCACTCGTCAGCAAGACGTTCCGCGCGGCGTTGTCGAGGAACTTCGCGCGCAGGCTCTTGAGCTCTGCCGGCGGCACGAGTTCCTGGGCGGCCGCGCTCAGTTGGCGGTAGAGAAGCGGGAAGACGCCGTGGCGGTGCGCGAGTTGCCTGACGGAAGCCCAGTCAAGATTGCCGCGGGCGAGGCAGCGTATGCGCTCGCGCGTCTCGCCGCTGAGGCGCGTGCGGGAGCAGGCGAGCAGCAGCTCTGCTTCGGGCCGCAGTTGACGGGCGGGGCGCACGCTGTCTTCAGGCGACCTTGACGGCGTAGCCGAGGCCATCGCCGACGGGCAGCACGACGGCGAGCAGTTGCGGGTGGCGGACGAAGTGCTGGTTAAAGGCGCGCAGGGCCTGCGTCGATGCGGTCTGCTCGGGCGAGCGAATCTCGCCCGCAACCTGCCCGCCCCACAGCAGGTTGTCACAGATTACGACGCCGCCCGCGCGCAGGAGCGGGAGCGACAGGTCAAGATAGCCCGTGTACTCCTCCTTGAGCGCGTCGAGGAAGACGATGTCGAAAGTCTCGGTGAGGCGAGGTATGACTTCGAGGGCGCGGCCGCGCTCGACGCGCACGCGCTCGCGGAGGCCGGCGCGCACGAGGTACTCCTCGCTCCGTGCGATCATCTCGTCGCTCGGCTCGATGGTGACGACGAGGCCGTCTTCCGGCATAGAGCGCGCGAGGTGGACGACCGAATAGCCGATTGCCATGCCTATCTCGAGAGCGCGGCGCGCGCCTGTGGCCCTCGCCGTTATTTCGAGGAAGCGTGCGACCTCGCGGTCGGCGATGGGGACGCGGTGCTCTTCGGCGTAAGCCTCCATCTCGGCGAGCAGCCCCGAGTTGGCGGGCAGGAGCCTGTCTAGGTACTCGGCCTGCTCGCGCCGCACAATCGCGTCAATGCGTGCTTTCATCTACGAATCTCCGTGATAGTTATCGGCAATCTTCATCCGACTCTCAGCCATCCGACTTTTCCGTCGGCTCATCGCCGCCTACGGCCACGTAGCGGCGGGCGAGGCCGAGTTCGCGAAGCTTGTGCTGGAGCGACTGCCGGTGCATGCCGAGGACTGAGGCCGCGCGCGTGACGTTTCCGCCCGACTCTTCGAGGCAGCGGGCGATGTAGCGCCGCTCGAACTCTCGCCTGTCCTCGCGGAAGTCTGAAGTGAAAGGCACGGAGAGCGCTCCGGGATGTTCGGCGGTAGCGGGCTCTTCGCGACGCTCCCGCGCGGCGCCGCCGACCTCTTCGGGCAAGTCGCCGGCCGTCACCTCCGGGCCTTCGGCGAGGATGATGGCGCGCTCGATGGTGTTCCGAAGCTCGCGGACGTTGCCCGGCCAGTCGTACTCGACCAGCTTTCGCAGCGCCGAAGGCGCGAGCGTGCGCGGCGGGAGGTTGTAGCGCTCGGCCCCCCTTTGCGCGAAGGCTTCGGCGAGGCCGGGTATGTCCTCGCGCCGCTCCCGCAGCGGCGGGATT
>DASPKR010000214.1:0-7407 GCA_035627975.1 Pyrinomonadaceae bacterium
GGTCGTCTACTCCGGCCACGGCCCCGAGACGACCGTCGGCCGCGAGCGCCGCACGAACCCCTTCCTGACGGGGCGATACCTTTAAGGCCGTGAACCGTGAACCGTAAACCGTGACAGGAGGAAGCGATTCTTACTTCGTCACGGTTCACGGTTTACGCTTCTTCGGCGGGTTTGTGCAGGCGCTCGTCCTTGAGCTTCTCCCAGCGCTCGCGGTGCTCGCCGGTCAGTTCGCTGGGGAGGGTCTCGACGGGGACGCCGGTCTCGGAACAGAACCTGCGCCAGAGGACGAAGCGGGAGTCGAACTGCCCCGTCCCTTCGGAAATCTCGTTCTCCACTTTGGGTCTCTCGTTCGCCACTGCCGCCTTGCTCCTTCGGGTCAACGTTTGCCGGACAGTGTAGCAAAAAGAGTAGACAGTAGACAGTAGACAGTAGGAAGACGAAGCGGCGCGCCCGGCCCAAAGGCTGAGTCGCGCCGCCTCTGTTTTTCTACTGTCTACTGCCCTCTCCCGGCAGGATGATAAGGACGGACGGGGTGCGCGCGGGGTCGTGGAGGCGGGTCTATCAGGTCCTGCCGTCGGGGCAGGTGCTGGCGCACAAGGACGGGCGCACGCGCGCGCTGTGGCCGGGCGAGTTCCTTTCGACCGACGCGCCGGGCATGGCGCTGCGGCCGGGGATGAACCTCTCGGTCTTCTTCATGCGCGAGACGAAGACGATGCAGCCCGGCTTCTACTTCGCCTTCGGCGAGGCGCAGGCGGGCGAGCTGGACAACTTCAGCCTCGCGCGCCTCTACTGGAACGTGCGCGCCGAGGGGGCCGTCCCGCTCATGCGCACGGTCACGCGCGGCCTCAACCGCTTCCAGGTGCCCTTCCGCTTCAAGTGCCTGACCAACTCCGCCTTCTACGCGCGCAACGACGCGGCCGTCCTCTACGTGGACAAGCGCTTCTTCCGCGTCACCGCGCGCGTCCTCGCGGGATTTTATGAAGAGGTCGCGCGCCACCTCCGCCCCGACGCGCCGCTCTTCACCAAGCCGCTCGCCGCGGGCCTCGCGCTCGCCGAAGAGCCGTACACGGGCGAGAGCTTCGGCATGCAGCGCTGCCGCATCCTGGCCGAAGCCGTCTTGAGCGCGCACGCGCGGGGGCTCCGTGACGAGGCGTCGCGGCTCGGAGAGGTCGAGAGACACTTCGCGGCCTACGGCCTCCAGCTCGAAGCGCCGTACCTCAACCCGCGCTCGGTAGACCAGTACGAGTTCGACCCGCAGCGGGAGGCCGCATGAGCGCACGGCCGGACGAGTTCCTCGAAGCGGCCGACTTCATCGCCGCGCGCCTGTGCCGCGACGCGGTCTGGGCCGGCGCGCGCTGCAACTGGCTCGGCGACTCGATGGAGTTCGTCGGCGGCCAGTGGTCTGTCGCGCACCGCGCCTTCGGCCCTGAACTCTACGGCGGCACGAGCGGCGTCGCCCTCTTCTTAACAGAAGCCTACAGGCTCACGGGCGAGCCCCTCTTCCGCGCGACGGCGTTGGGCGGCCTGCGCCAAGCGCTCTCGCGCCTCGAAGACTTCGCCGCGCCGGGCCGCGCCGGCTTCTACACGGGCCGCACGGGAGTCGCATACGCCCTCGCGAGGGCCGGAGAGATTTTCGAGGACGAGAGTTTAACGGGGCGCGGGCTTGAGTTAATCGAGGGGCTGACGGCCGACGAACCGGACGAGCGCATGACGGACGTGCTCGCGGGGAGCGCCGGCGCCGTCGCTGCGCTCATCGCGCTCCATAAAAAGTACGGCCGCGACTTTCTCTTGGAGCTCGCAGTCCGACACGGCAACTTCCTCGTCGGCGCCGCGCGCAAGACCGCCGCCGGGTGGTCTTGGAACACCTTGAACATCGAGCCGGAGCGGAGGCGCGAAGACCTCACCGGCTTCTCGCACGGCGCGGGCGGCATCAGTTGGGCGCTTCTGGAGCTTTGGCGCGCTACGGGTGAAGGGAAGTTCCGCGTCTCCGCCGAGCAGGGCTTCCGCTACGAGCGCTCGCACTTCAGCCCCGAGCAGGAGAACTGGCCCGACTACCGCGGCCTCTACGACCCTTTCATGGGCGGCGGCCAACAGCAGCAGCAGCAGCAGCAGGGGCCGGGCTTCATGGTCGCCTGGTGCCACGGCGCGCCGGGGCTGGGGCTTTCTCGCGTGCGCGCCTACGCCATCACGGGCGACGAGAGCTACAAGGCCGAGGCCGAGGTGGCGCTTCGCACGACCGCACGCACGCTCGCACAGCCCGTCTATGCGGGGCAGGGAAACTACTCGCTTTGCCACGGGAGCTTCGGCAACGCCGAGCTTCTGCTCTACGCGAGCCGCGCCCTGCCCGGCGCCGGCGCCGAGTACCTCGCGCTCGCCGAGCAGGTCGCCCGTCAGGGGATAGAGCAGTGCCAGAAGAGCTACAGCCCCTGGCCCTGCGGCGTCATGGGCGGCGGCGAGACGCCCGGCCTCCTGCTCGGCCTCGCGGGAATAGGGCACTTCTACCTACGCCTGCACGACCCCGAAGGCGTCCCCCCAGTCCTCATTATTCTTCCAGATTAACCGGGACGGCCGAGCGACAGCGGCTCCGCCTTCAGCCTCTTCGAGTAAGAGACGTAGAGCCTGTAGCCGAGCAGCACGGCGAGCGCGGCGGCGAAGAGGAGCGGCTTGCGCGTGTCGGCCTTGACGAGCAGGTAGTAGTGCAGCACGCCCGCCGCGGCCGAGACGTATGTGAGCCGGTGAAGCTTCTGCCAGCGCTTGCCCCCCAGCCGCTTTATCATCCTGTCCGTCGAAGTGACCGCGAGCGGCACCATCGTCGTGAAGGCGAGAAGGCCTACGGCTATGAACTTGCGGCGCGCAACGTCCTCGAGCATGGGGCCGACGGCGAACGCCTTGTCGAACCAGACGTATGTGAGCAGGTGGAGCGAGCCGTAGAAGAAGGCGTAGAGGCCGAGCATGCGACGGAGCCGCACGAGCCACTGAGCGCCCGTGAGCTTCCGCAAGGGCGTGACCGCCAGCGTCAGCAGCAGGAAGACTAAAGTCAGCGTGCCCGTCGTCCTCGTCACGAAGTCAACGGGGTTCGCGCCGACCTGCCCGCGCCGCCAGTCCCACGCGAGGAGCGCCAGCGGCACGAGGCCGTTCGCGAAGAGGACGAGCTTGTAGAACTTGACGTCCCTCAACGGTAGTACCTCAAGTCCATCCCGTCGTAGAGCGAGGCCACCTGCTCGGCGTAGCCGTTGAAGGGGAGCGTGCGCCTGCGGCCCCACTCGCCTATGCGCTGCTCGGCGGCCTGGTCGCGGAGCACGTCAACCTCGGGGTTCACGTTCGAGAAGAACCCGTAAACGCTCGGTATCTCCGATACCCACGTCGTCGCCGGCATGTGCTCGACGAGGCGCACGCGCACGACCGACTTGATGCTCTTGAAGCCGTACTTCCACGGCACGACGAGCCGTAGCGGCGCGCCGTTCTGCGGCATCAGCGGCTCGCCATAGAGCCCCGTCGCGAGTATCGTGAGCGGGTGCATCGCCTCGTCCAGCCGAAGGCCCTCGACGTAGGGCCACGAGAGCGCGTCCGTCTGCGGGCAGTTGCGCCCCTCGGGATCGTTGACGGTCTCGAAGGCGACGTAGCGGGCCTTGCCCAAAGGCTCTACGCGCTTGAGCAGCTCGGCGAGCGGGAAGCCGAGCCACGGTATCACCATTGACCAGCCCTCGACGCAGCGGAAGCGGTAGATTCTGTCCTCCTGCGGCGCGAGCTTCAGAATCTCTTCGAGGTCGAACGTCCTGGGCTTGTTCACCAGGCCCTCGACCGTGACCGCCCACGGGCGCGTGACGAAGTTCTGAGCGCGCCGCGCGGGGCTGTACTTGTCAGTGCCGAACTCGTAAAAGTTGTTGTAGGTCGTAACGTCGCCGTAAGGCGTGGCCTCCTCGCCCGGCAGGCCCCACTGCTTCTGCGCGCCATGCGACCCCGGCGCGGCCCGGCCCGAAGGCGTAGGCTTCTGAATCTCCGGCGTGAGCAACTGCCGGTAGGCGAGGCCCGTCCCCAGCCCCGTCGCTGCCAGAACCGCGCCGCGCAGGAAGAGGCGCCGGCTCAGGTAAAGCTTCCTGTCCGTTATCTCGCTGCCCTTCACGTCGCCCGGCTTCTTTATGAGCATACTGCCATCTCCCGACCGACGAATTTACGGCCGGCGGGGCCGCCGCGGATTCGGTATTGTTAATCACGCCCGGCCTTAATCTTATTCCACCCGCGCGCCGCGCGCTAACGCCGGGCCGGAGGCCAACCCTCGCGCGAGAGCCGTCATCAAAATAGACGTGAAATCTTAGGCAAACGCTCGCCCCGGCGCGTTGAAAGAGCCGGGGCAGGAAGAAAGGTTATGAAGAAGATTTATACAGCTTTCGTCGCAATCGTTCTGGCCGTCGCCACCGCGACCACGGTCGCCGCGGGTCAGAGCAAGGGCAAGGGCTCGGAGGCGGGCGCCGTGCGCGCGCCGCTCAACCTCGCCGTGCTCATACAGGACGACCTAGTCCCGCGCGTCGGCAACGAGCTCGAAGTCACTTCCGACTTCATACGCTCCCTGCCGCGCGGCTCGCGCGTGATGGTCGGCTACATACGCTCCGGCTCGCTTCAGGTGCGCCAGGAGTTCACCGAAGACTTGACGCTCGCCGCCAGCGCCCTCCGCATCCCCGCGGGCTCGACGGCGGTGTCGCCCTACAACCCTTACGTCGAAGTACGCGAGGCCCTCAAGCACTTCCCAGAGGGCGGCGCCAACCGCAACGCCCTGCTGCTAATCTCCGACGGGCTCGACGCCTCGCGCGGCCTCGACTTTTCCTCCTCGGTCACGTCCGTTGACCTGGAGCGCGCCGTGCGCGAGGCGAAGAAGAGGAACGTCGCCGTCTATTCGTTCTACGCCCCTTCGGTCGGCCTGACGAGCCGCAGCCGCTTCGCGGCCAGCCTCGGCCAGAGCGCGCTCAACCGCATCTCTGGCGAGACGGGCGGCCGGGCCTTCTTCCAGGGCAACAACTTCGTCACCTTCAACGCGTACTTCCGGCGCCTGAGCGAGGCGCTCAACGAGCGCAACGGCGTAGCATACTGAGGGAGACGGCCTGACCCGTTGTCGTAAAGGGGCTGCCTTCGGGCGGCCCCTTTAACTTTCTGCTTTGAAAAATTTTCTGGCCCGGCCGGGGCGGGCGGTGGTAAAGTTTGCGCGCGGCGCGACCCCCGATAAGCCCGAACCGTCCGCGCCGGGCGCGCCCGCGCGTCTCACGCCATGAAAGGCCACTCCCCGGAATACTGCCTGATCGTCGAAGGCTCTTACCTCTCCGTCTCGGAGGCCGAGCACGCGCTCCGAGACCCCTTCATAGAAGACTGGGTCGAGCAGACCGGCCGCTTCCGCATACACAACCTCGGCGAGATGGAGATAGTCCCCGGCGTCACGCTCGGCCAGCTCGGCGTCGAGATGCTGGACGACGGCCTCTTCGAGATTGCGAGCCTTGACCCCGAGCACCCTCTGACCGAGCACAAAGCGCGCGGCGTGGCCGACGCGCTCCGCCGGCAGGACATGTTCGACGAGATAACGGTCGAGCCGCGCCAACTCGCGGACGACGACGAGTCGTTGTAAGATGGCGGGTCGTCCGGCCCCGCCGGGCCGGCGGCCGAAGGGCGGAAAGAAGGGGAATTCCCGGCTCCCGCCCGAAATTTTGTCGTCACAGACTCTCCCGTGTTCGCCTTTACTCGGTTCCGGTGCTAAATTCGTTGCCCGGACAAACTAAGGCCGCCTTCCTCGGCGGGCGCGTCAGCGTAGGAGTCGGCGACATCACGCGGCAAAGGGTTGACGCCGTCGTCAACGCCGCGAACTCCTCGCTCATGGGCGGGGCCGGCGTGGACGGCGCGATTCACGGGGCGGGCGGGCCTTCGATTCTCGAAGAGTGCAGAAGGATTCGGCGCACGCTCTACCCCGATGGGCTGCCGACCGGCGAAGCCGTCATCACTGGCGCGGGGCGCCTGCCGGCGCGCTACGTGATACACACGGTCGGCCCCGTCTGGGGAAGCGAAGGCGGGCGCGAGGCCGAGCTGCTCGCGCGTTGCTACAGGAGGTCTCTCGCGCTCGCCTCGGAGCGCGGCTGTCTGTCGGTAGCCTTCCCGGCCATCTCCACGGGGGCCTTCGGCTACCCGCCGGACGAGGCGGCTGCCGTCTCGTCGCTGGCCATAGCCGAGCACCTCAGCGAAGACGACTCCTTGCGCGAAGTGCGCCTCGTCTTCTTCTCGGAGCGCGGCCTGGAGCTTTTTTTACGCAATCATAAATTCGGCGCGTGAGCCCGCAGGCCCGACGCGCCGCGGAAAGATAGAGACTTTAATTTGATGGCACAGATGATTGGAGAGGCCGAGCCGTTGACCAATGAGCAGCAGAGGCGCGCGCTGCCCGAGACGATTGCGGCGCTCGAACGAATCTCGCAGAACTACTGGTGGAGCTGGTCTGCGGACGGCACGGCCGTCTTCCGCGACCTGGATCAGGAGCTGTGGAACGATTGCGAGCACAACCCGCGCAGGCTGCTACGCGAAATCTCGGAGTACAGCCTGATGAGGATGGCGACCGACCCCGACTACATCCACCGCGTCGGGCGGCTCGCCGAGAAGTTCGACTCTTACATGACGGAGACCGCGCGCACGTGGGCCGCGGCGCACGCGCCCGAGATAACAAGCGAGCGCCCCGTCGCGTACTTCTGCGCCGAGTTCGGCATACACCACTCGCTGCCGCTCTACTCGGGCGGCCTGGGGATTCTCGCGGGCGACCACCTGAAGTCGGCGAGCGACCTCGGGCTCCCGCTCGTCGCCGTCGGTCTGCTTTATCATCACGGCTACTTCCGCCAGCGCCTACGCCGCGACGGCTGGCAGGAAGAGACTTATCACAAGATTGACGTGGAGGAGCTGCCGCTCACCCTCGTCGAGGGTGACGACGGCGAGCCCGTCGTGCTCGTCCTGAGCATGCGCGGCCGCGACGTGAGGGTGCGCGCGTGGCTCGTCCAGGTCGGCCGGGTCAAACTGTATTTGCTCGACACGGACGTTGAGGGCAACGACGAGATAGACCGATACATCACGGGCCACCTTTACGGCGGCGACCGCGAGACGCGCTGCGTGCAGGAGATGGTCTTAGGCGTCGGCGGCGTGCGGCTCCTGCGCGAGCTGGGCGTCGAGCCCCGCGTGTTCCACCTGAACGAAGGCCACTCGGCCTTCCTGACTCTGGAGCTTGCGCGGGAGCTCACGGCAGAGGGCCGGAGCTTCGACGAGGCGAAGGAGGCCGTGCGCTCGCGCTGCGTGTTCACGACGCACACGCCCATCGCGGCCGGTCACGACGAGTTCACGCCCGCACTAATCGAGTCCTGCTTCGGCGAGGGCTACTGGCGCTCGCTCGGCCTC
>DASPKR010000215.1:0-2624 GCA_035627975.1 Pyrinomonadaceae bacterium
CTCCCAAGGCAAAACGCTCTGATCGTCCGCTCATAGAACATATTATAGAGGCAGCAAAGGTCACGGTTTTCTTTATCGATGACTTACAAGTGGTACGGCCCGATGAGGTCGGGCGCGTGGCCCTAATCGAAGAAACAGTCCAGAGAATGGGTGTAAATCTTTACGAGTTTGAGTTGGAAACCCAATTCCGCTGCAATGGGTCGGATGGATTCGTTAAATGGGTCGACAACACACTAGGACTTCGCCCGACGGCCAACGAATGCTGGGACATCAATGATCCTTTCGAATTTAAGATTTTTAATGACGTGCGCGAGCTTGAGAGGGCTATTCGGGATAAGCAAACGAATACGGATACCGCGCGTTTGGTTGCCGGATTCTGTTGGAAATGGTCAGCCCCTGACGCGGAAGGTAATTTAATTGGTGACGTGGCAATTGGAGACTGGGCAATGCCTTGGAACGCAAAATCCGATGCTGGGAGACTCGCCGCGGGTATACCCAGATCACATTTTTGGGCCTCAGATCCCAAAGGGATAAATCAAGTTGGTTGCATATATACCGCACAGAATTTTGAGTTTGATTATGTCGGCGTCATTTTCGGGCTCGACTTGCGGTATGACACAACTAGTAGGAAGTGGGTCGCAGATAAAAACCAGTCCTTCGATTCGGTCGTGACGAAGGCCGAAGAAGATCATTACCTTGCCCTTGTAAAAAATGCTTACCGCGTCTTGCTTACACGCGGATTGAAAGGCTGTTACGTTTACTTTTTAGACCCGGCGACAAGGGACTATTTTGAAAGCCGGCTTTGTTAATGTGATTTTGAGTTGCGCCGGGCGCGGGCGCCCTATTAGAACGAGACACGTACAAGAGCCCTGCCAACAGGTTGAGGAAACGCATAGCAGGCGCGAATCGGTTAGCAAGTCTGGGTGAAGATGGCGTAAAGGTTTGCTTCCCGACTACGGAGTCGTTCATCACCTGCTCTCCTCCTGTACCCCTAGGCGGGCGTCGAGCTGCTGGCGGAGGCGGCGGAAGTGCTCGTCGGGGACGGCGGCGAGCGAGCGTTGCAGGCGCGCGACGACGGGCTCTATCTCGCGCTCCTCCTGCGGCTCGACCTCCTCAATGGCCTCGGCCACGCGCGACGGGTCTGCGCGGCCCGCGAGCCTCCGAAGGCTCTGCCCCAAAAGGCCGGCCGCGCCCGAGAGCACGCGCCTCGACTGCCGGAACGTGGCGCCCACCGCCGTCTCGACCGGCTTGACGGGCGCCTCGCGGCAGACGGCCTCGATGGCGGCGGCCACGTCGCCGGCCCGTCGCACGTCGAGCGGGGCGGGGCGCCCTTCGCCCGCCCCCGTCATCGCGTAGGCGGTGAGATAGCCGAAGTGGTATGTCTGGCTCGTCAGGTCAACCGCGCGCTTCCATTCGAGGAAGAAGAAGACCTTCCTGAAAATCTTCTTGAGAGGATAGACGACGGCCTGCACGACGCAGCCGCGCAGGCAACCGCCGCCGCCCTCGGCCGCGAGCGCCGACACGTCCTCGTCGCTCAGAGCGCGCCCGGCCGACGCCGCGAGCGCGCGCACCAGCCGCCGCCTGAAGTAGCCCTTCACGACGTCGTCCAGGACTGGCACGGGTATCAGCGGCGTCAAGCCCACAAGCACCGCGTGCGTGACGAGGCCGCGCTGCGCGGCCGCGCCCGCGGCCTGAACCGTCTCCTGCCTCTCTCCCATGCCCACATGATACAGTAAACGCCCCGTATGGCGATTCGCACGGTTCTCATCTGCACCACGCAAGTCCCCTTCACGCGGGGCGGGGGCGAGGCTCACGTCGAGAACCTGCGGCGCGCGCTCGAAGAGGCCGGCTACGCGGCCGAGGTCGCGGCCGTCCCCTTCAAGTGGTACCCGCCGCAGGAGATCATGCGAGGCGCGCTGGCGTGGCGCATGCTCGACGTGACTGAGGCCAACGGCCGCCCAGTTGACCTCGTCGTGGGGATGAAGTTCCCCGCCTACCTGGTCGCTCACCCGCGCAAAGTCCTCTGGGTCATGCACCAGTACCGCGCGGCCTATAATCTGTGGGGGACGCCCTTCGACGACCTCTCCACCTTCCCCGACGGCGCGCGCGCCCGCGACTTCGTGCGCCACTGCGACGCGACCTTCATCCCCGAGGCCCGCAAGGTCTTCGCCAACTCGCGCACCGTCGCCGAGCGGCTCCTCAAGTACAACCGCATTGAGAGCGAGCCGCTCTACCACCCGCCGCCGCGCGCCGAACGCCTGAGGGCGGGCGAGCAGGGCGACTACGTCTTCTACCCGAGCCGGCTTGAGCCGCAGAAGCGGCAGGAGCTTCTCATCGAGGCCATGAGCCACACCCGCACGCCGGTCCGCGCCGTCATCGCGGGCGGCTCGCGCGAGCGCGGGCGCTACGAGGCGCTCGTCAAGCGGCACGGCGTCGGCGACCGCGTGGAGCTGCGCGGCTTCGTCGGGGAGGGTGAGCTGGTCGAGCTTTACGCGAACGCGCTCGGCGTCTGCTACCTGCCGTTCGATGAGGACTACGGCTACGTGACTCTGGAAGCGATGCTGTCGTCTAAGCCCGTCGTCGTCGCACGCGACGGCGGCGGCGCGGCCGAGATGGTAGAGCAC
>DASPKR010000216.1:0-2764 GCA_035627975.1 Pyrinomonadaceae bacterium
TTCGAGTCTCCTTGGGGGCTGAGGTCGGAAAGGGCCTGCGAGGTGCGTGAAGAAGCGGGTCACGCGCTGGGTCGCGTCGTCGGGCCGGGAGAATTTAAACCATCGGGGGCGGTTTAGTCGAGACTTTTCTTGCCGGCCCCGAGGCGGGACAGGGCTCGCGGTATCTCGGGCAGAAGCTCGCGCGCGAGGAAGCCTAGCCGGCCGACCCTTCGCTCGAGTGCCTCACCCGCGAGGGCGTGCGCGTGGACGCCCCACGCAGCAGCCGTGAGCGGCTCGGCCCCGCGCGCGATGAGGCCGGCGATGACGCCCGCGAGCACATCGCCCGAGCCGGACGTGGCGAGCCCGCCGCTGCCTGCGCGGTTCAAGTATGCGCGGCCATCGGGCGAGACGATGAAAGTCTCGCGCCCTTTGAGCGCGACAACCGCGCGGAACTCCCGAGCCGCGCGGAGCGCCGCGCGGAGCGGCTCCCGCTTTATCAATTCCTTGTCTTCGCCGAAGACTTCGGCCAGCTCGTCCGTGTTCGGCGTGACGACGACGCGGCCGCCGAGCGCGTGCAGCAGCTCCCCTCCTCCCTCGAGGCACGCGAGCGCGCCGGCGTCGAGCACGACCGGCACCTCGCCGCAAAATTCGAGCGTCGCCCTGACGAAGCGCGCGACCGACTCGGCCTCTATCATCCCCGGCCCGACGCAGACCGCCTGCGCCTCGGCGACGTGCCCGGCCAGCTTCGCGCCCGCAGACTTCGCCAGCCCGCCCGACTTCGTCTCGGGCAGCGCGAAGACCCTCGCCTCGGGGATGCTCGCGGCGACGAGCGGGGCGTTGCCCTCGCCCGTGGCGATCTGCAACTTCCCCGCCCCGGCGCGGAGCGCCGCCGTCGCAGCGAGTATCACGGCGCCCGGCGTCTCGCGCCCGCCGCCGACGACGAGCACGCGCCCGCGCGCCTCCTTGTCGCCGCCCTCCTCGTGGCGCGGCAGAGGCATGCGGCTGAGGGCCTTCCGCGTGATGAGAGTCGGCCTCATCGCCGACTCACTTCGTCTCGTTGTTGCGAACGGCCGCCTTGTCGCTGAGGGCCGTGAGGAGCGAAGGGGCGAGCGCCGACTCGCTGTCCTTCCCCTTCGCGCGCTTGCGGCCTATGCCGCCGGGGCCGGGCAGCAGGCGGTTGGCGAGCGCGAGCATGTCGGCAGCCGCCTCCGGGAAGAGCGCCCGGAACTTTACGGCGACGACGGCCTGCGTGGTGATGACAAGCTCGGCCTGCCCGCGCTTGCAGGCCGTGATTATCTGTCGGGCGGCGCGCTCGGCCTGTATGGACGTGACGGGCAGCGCGTCGCTTATCGCGAACCAGGCGTACTCGGCGCGGTGCTGCCCCTTGAAGGTCGCGTTGCGCGGGCTGCCCGTTCGCATGAGGCCGGGGAAGACGGTCGTCACTACGACGTTGTCCTTCGCTAGCTCGGCCCTGAGCCCGTCGGAGAGGCCCGCGAGCGCGAACTTGCTCGCGCAGTACGGGACAAGGTGCGGCACTGCAACTTTGCCGCCGATTGAAGAGATGTTGACGATGCGGCCGTCGCGGCGTGCTCGCATCTGCGGCAGGACGGCGAGCGTCGTGTTGAGCGGCCCCCAGAAGTGGATCGCCATCGCCTGCTCGAAGTCCTCTAGCGTCATCACCTCGAGCGGCCCGACCTGAATCACCCCGGCGTTGTTGACGAGCACGTCAACGCCCCCGAAATGGCGAGTCACCACGTCAACCAGTTCCCTGACCTGCGCGCGGTCTGTCACGTCGCACGGGAAGGCGAAGGCGCGCGCGCCGCGCGATTCCAGATCGGCGCGGGCGCGCTCAAGTTCCGCCCCGTCGCGGGCGCAGAGCGCGATTTGCGCTCCCTCTCGCGCGAGCTCGTGCGCCAGCACGAGCCCCAGGCCCCGCGAGCCGCCCGTTATGAGCACGGTCTTGCCTCGCAGGTCGTACTCGCGCGCGCGCCGCACCAAAGCCCTCGCCGCCAGCAGTGCGCCCGCGCCGGCCGCGGCCACGATTAAAGCCTCTCTGTCACGCCCCTTCATAACGAAAGCCTCCCCGACATTTTTTACAGCAGCGCCCCCATCAGGACGGCGACGCCGACGGCGAGCAGCACGGCCGGCGCGACCCTGCGCGGCCGTATGCGCATGCGAGGAAAGAGAAAGTAGGCGATGAGCACGGGCGCCAGCGCGGCGAGCCCGACGGCCGTCGGCGTCGGCACAGCCCGTTGCAGCAAATTGAAAAGCACTACGAAAACGGTGGGCAGAAGCAGCGGCCCCCAGCCCGTCAAAACGTTCTCGCCCTCGTTGTAAAGCATCGCATTTCCCCTCCCCCCTCGGTTCGCTGAACTACTCTCACCTGAACTCGGCCAGCACCGGCGTGTGATCTGACGGGCGCTCCCAGCCGCGCGGCTCCCTGTCAATCCACGCGCGGGCGCATCGCGCGGCGAGCGGCTCCGAGACCCATATGTGGTCAATGCGGAGGCCAGCGTTGCGCTGCAAGGAGCCCGCGCGGTAGTCCCACCAGGAGTAATGCCCCCCGCCCTTAGTGTGCAGGCGGAAGGCGTCGGTGAAGCCCCACTCCTTGACGCCCGCGAGGGCCTCGCGCTCGGGGCCGCTGAAGAGTATCCGCCCGCGCCAGAGCGCGGGGTCGTGAACGTCACGCTCCTCGGGTGCGACGTTGAAGTCGCCGCACAGGAGGACTTCGTCGTCGGCCCAGAACTCCTCGTCGAGGACTTCGCGCAGGTGCTTGAGCCACCCT
>DASPKR010000217.1:0-9022 GCA_035627975.1 Pyrinomonadaceae bacterium
ATACCGGAGAAGGGCTCGGTCGGCGCGAGCGGCGACCTTGCGCCGCTCGCCCACCTCGCGCTCTGCTGCATGGGCGAGGGCGAGGCCGTCCACGAAGGCCGCAGGGTGCCGGGCGCCGAGGCCCTGGACCGCGCGGGCATCGAGCCCCTGACGCTCGAAGCGAAGGAGGGCCTGGCACTCCTGAACGGGACGCAGGCGCTCACGGCAGTCGGCGCGCTCGCACTCGAGCGCGCGATAGGGGCCGTGCGCGCCGCCGACGTTTCGGGCGCGATGGCGCTCGAAGCCTTGAAGGGGACTCCCGCCGCCTTCGACGAGCGCATACACGCGGCGCGCCCGCACAGGGGGCAGCGACAGGTCGCGGCGCGGCTGCGCGAGCTTTTGCGCGACAGCGAGATACGCGCCTCGCACGCGGAGAACGACCCGCGCGTGCAGGACGCGTACTCGCTGCGCTGCATGCCGCAGGTTCACGGCGCCGCGCTCGACGCGCTCGAGCACGCGCGCTCAGTCATCGAGACCGAGACGGGCAGCGCCACCGATAACCCGCTCGTCTTCGCCGCCGAAGGCGACGTGGTCTCGGGCGGGAACTTCCACGGCGCCCCCTGCGCGCTCGCCTTAGACTACGCGGCCGTCGCGCTCACGCACCTCGGCAACATCGTCGAGCGCAGGATTGACCGGCTGGTGAACCCGGACAAGAACGAAGGGCTGCCGCCCTTCCTGACGGCGCGCGCGGGCGTGGAGTCCGGCTACATGGTCGCGCAGATTGTGGCGGTCGCGCTGCTGAACGAGTGCAAGGTTCTGGCCCACCCGGCCTCGACCGACAACCTGCCGACCGACGGCGGCAAGGAGGATCACGTCTCGATGGGCATGACGGCGGCGACGAAACTCCGCCGCGTCGTCGAGAACATCGAGACCGTCGTCGCCATCGAGCTGCTCGCGGCGGCCGAGGGGCTCGAGCACCGAGCCCCCCTGCGCCCCGGCGTCGGCGTCCGCCGCGCCTACGACACCGTCCGCTCACATGCCCCGCGCCTCACGCGCGACCGAGCCCTCTCCGCCGACTTCGACGAAATCACACGGGCGCTGCGCCGCGGCGAGTTCGACCTGTAAAAACAGTGGAAAAGTAGAGCCGCCGGTCATATACTGCGCCGCGCACGCCCAGGGCGTGCCTGACCGGGCCGCCTCGCCGATGCCGCCCGTGCGGCGCAAGCAATCCGCCGCCTCATCCTCGCGCGGCAGGTTCCTCAAAGCTAAGGAGCAACAAAATGGATTCAACGACCGACGACCGCGGCGCGAGCGCGCCGGGCGAAGGCGCCGAAGGCGCCGAGACACGCGCGGAAGAGACGGGCGGCTCGATGACGGGCGCGGCAGACGCCACGGCCGTCAACGTCGAGTGGGCCGAGCGGGCGGGAGTTGTTACTCCGAAGGAGGACGACTACTCCAGGGGAGACTATCACGCGCCGTGCGCCTCGTATGCGCCGAGCGACTCGTACAGCTATAACTATTCCGCGCTGGCGAGCCCCAACACGACCGACCCGCCGGCGACTGACAGCTACATCTGCCCGCGTGGGGATGAGCGTTGGGAGCGGCTGCACATAGGCCAGCCCATCCCCAGATGCTCGCGGCACGGCCTCACGCTCATCCCCGTTGAGTAAGACGGCGCGGCCGGATGGGTAACTTTCTCGAAGCGCTCGGCGGCCAGTTGGCGGATCGGAGGGCCGTCTCGCTGCTCGTCCCCGCGGTGCTGTTCTGGGGCGGAGGGCTGGGCGCTTACCTCTCGTGCAGCCAGTGGGCGCTGCTCTGTTCGCCGAAGTGGGCCGTGCTCTGCTCGCCCGACTCGTGCTCGCGCTGGCCTCACCTCCGCCGGTGGCTCGCCGAGCTTTCGACGCCTGAGCAGTGGGCGCTGCTGCTAGTCGGGCTTCTCTTCGTCCTCACGTCGGCGGTGGTCGCCGAGCGCATGGTCATGCCGACCCTGCGACTGCTCGAAGGTTACTGGCCCGGCTGGCTCAACTTCCTCCAGCGCCGGCTGGTGAACGCGCAGTCGAGGCGCGCGGAGCGCGAGCAGAAGCGGCTGGCGGAACTCGCGGCCGAGCAGCGCTCCACGCCGGGCGGCCTGCCCACGAGGGAGAAACAGGCCGAGTACGCGTCGCTTGAGTTCAGGCTGCTGCGCGCCCCCTCAATAGACCGCTTCCGCATGCCGACCGAGCTGGGCAACATCCTCCGCGTCGCGGAGATGAGGCCGCAGGAGAAGTACGGCCTCAACTCAATCGTCTGCTGGCCGCGCCTGTGGCTGCTGCTGCCCGACGGCGTGAAGCAGGAGCTGGGCGAGGCCCGCTCCGGGCTCGACGCGGCGGTGCGGTCGTGGCTGTGGTCGCTTCTCTTCCTCGTGTGGGTGATATGGGCGTGGTGGGCCGTCCTCGTGGGCCTTCTCGGCGCGCTCTTCTCCTACCGCTGGGCCGTTGCGGCGGCCGCCGCATACGGAGACCTCCTCGAATCCGCATACGACCTGCACCGCTGGACGCTCTACGCGGCCCTGCGCTGGCCGGCGCCGCGAACCCCCGCGGATGAGAAGGCCATAGGCGAGGCCGTAACGAAGTACCTGCGCAGGGGCTCAGACCGCGCGGCGCCCGTCTTCGTCAACCACGGCCAAGCGCCCTGACCGGCTGCCCTCCCCGCGTCACGCGGGCTGCTTCTTCGGCGCGGGCGTGGCTTTGGGCTGCGCGGGCTTGCCCGTGCCCGTGTCGAGGTTGACGGGCGCGGGGTAGCCTTTGCCCGTGAGCGCCGCCACTTCTATCACCACTTCCTTCTGGCCCTTGACGGCGCGCGTCTCGCGCACCTTCCCCTTCTTGCCGGGCGTGGGCGTCGGGGTGGCCTGGCCGTCGGCCGGGTTGCCGTGCGCGTCGCGGGCCATCGCCTTCAAAGCCTCCAACACTTGCGCGCGCTCCTGCTCGGTAAAATCTTCGAGCCGCGCGCCGTGAGCTTCGAGCACGCGGCGCAGATTCTCCTCCGTGTTAGTCCCCTTGTCGTAAACGTCACGGTAGATGATGAGCCGGCCGTCCTCGACGACGATGGTCTCGTAGCGAAGCTCTACGGGGACGGGCGAGGCGAGACGGACGTTCTTCGTCTCGGTCTTCTTCTTCGCGAAGCCCTGCACGTCCTCGGGCGTGAGCTGCGCGCCGCCCAGGCCGGCGAGCACGACGGAGAAGTCCTGCACCTGCGCGTTCGTCAGGCCGACGCAGCCGTGCGAGGCGAAGGTGCCGAGCCGCGCCGGCGACTTGCCGCCGTGTATGAGCGACGGCTGGCCGATGGGGATTTTGACGGGGCCGAGCGGGTTGAGGCTGCTGCCGGCTTCGACCTTCTTGCCGGGCTGCACCTTGCCTTTGACCCACGGCTCGTCGGGCGGCGTCCACGTCGGGTTAAAGATGATGGTCTCGGCCTTGCGCAAGCCCTGCGGCAGCGGGAACTCCGGGTAGCCGATGCCTACCTTGTAGGTCTTGACGAGCCGGCCGCTCTCGAAAACGTCCATGCGGTAGGCCGGGGCGTTGACGACGATGCGCGTGTCCGTAGGCACGGCGTTCGGCTTCGACGCGAGCGCGCCGCCGCCCGCGGCCCATCGCTCGCGCACGAAGGCCGAGAACGCCTGCGCCTTCTCCGCGCCCACGACTTCCCTGACCTTCTCGGAGGCGCGGCGCGCGGCCTCGGCCGTCGAGCGCCCGGAGTCGTCGCCATCGCCCTCCTGCAAGCCTGCGGTCTCCTCCCCGGCTATCTTCCGAAGGCGCTCGACCTGCTCGTCCGTTAGTTGCAGGCGCGACTTCAGCTCGCCCGCGAACGCCTCTTCGTGGAACATCGCGTCGAGGACGGGCAGCGTCACGGGCAACTGCGACTCACTCGCCGCCGCCGTCGTTGAAGGCGAGGCAGTTGGCTGCGCTCCGGCCGTTGCGGAGTTAGTCGCGGCCATGTTGCCCGCGGTGTTCGTTGCGGTCGGGGCCGGCGCGCAGGCGGCCGCGGCGCAGAGCAGCGCGGCCGCGGCGAGCGCGCACGGCGCGAACGAAAATCTCTTCATCTAATCTTGTCGCTCCTTAATTTCGGCTTACGGGAGAGTAAAGGCAAAGCCTCGCTCCCCGCCCCGTGGCAACTACCGTTCCCGCCCCGTTTTTCCCACAACGCGCGCGCACGCCGCCCACGCCCGCCGCACCATAAGCGGACGCAGGACGTAGCAACAATGGTCAGTTATTTCAGAAGCGTGTAGGGGTTCAGGTTCTCGCCGTCCCAGAAGTGTTTGGGGTCTTTGACGGAATAGACCTGGAAGTGCAGGTGGTAGTTGCCGGGCGTGGCGTTGCCCGTATCGCCGACGTAGGCGATGGTGTCGCCGCGGCGCGCGAAATTGCCCTCGGCGAGGCCGTCGGCGTAGCGGTCGAGGTGCGCGTAGTAAAAGACCGTGCGCTCGTCGGTGCCGAGCTGATAGACGGTGAGCCCGCCCTTCACGCTCTTGAAGAGGCGGAGTATGCGGCCGTCTGCGGCGGCGAGGACGGGAGTGCCGCGCGGCGCCTCTATGTCAATGGCGTTGTGGGGGCGGCCCTCAGAGCGCGAGTCAGTGTAGGTGTCGCGTAACTGCTCCGGCTTCACGCCGGCGACCGGGATGAGGAGACGCGGCGGGGAGGCGGAGGAGATAGGCGGGGGCGGCGTCGGCCGAGGGCTCGCGTAGGGCGTCGGCTCGGGCGACTCCGGCGGCGAGCCCATAGGCGAGGCTTGCGGCGTCGGCTCGGGCGTGGGCTCAGGGGTCGGCGTCTCGGTCGGAGAGGGAACGTCCGAAGGCGCCCCCGGGCGCGGAGGCTCTATCGGCGTGACGGGCCGCGTCGAGTAGTTAGCCGTCAAGTACCAGACGAGCGCGCCCAGCGCCGCCAGCAGCAGGCCGGCTATCAGCAGCACGCGCGCTCTAGGGCCGAGTGCCATCACCTCTCCTTCGCTCCGTGCGGTTTCGCGCCCTCGGCCCAAAGCATATCAGATTAGCCACAGAGGCACAGAGGAAGGAAAGAAGGCAGAAAGCAGAAGGCAGCCGGCGCTAACTTCATCGGTTGCCTTCTGTCTTCTCCTCCGTACCCCTGTGGCTAATACTTCTTCGGTCGCGGGGTGGCGCTCGCACGCGGTTTTCTGATATTAGATATGGCGTTAACGACACACGCACGCCGGAGCCGCACGCGCCACGCGCGTCGCGCTCGCGCCACACCGCGAGGAGGAGCAACGAGAGTGACGGACATTCTGGACGAGCGCCGGAGGGGCCTCGAGGAGGAATACTTCAGGCGCAAGGATAAGGAGTCTCTCGACAAGCTGCGCTCGGCGCTGGCCGAGGAGGCGCGCGCGCGCGGCGAGGACGTGGCGACCATGCCGTGCCCGCGCTGTGACGGGCGCCTGCACGAGCTCATCTACGACGAGGTTCGCATAGACCGCTGCAACAGGTGCGGCGGCGTGTGGCTCGACACGGGCGAGCTGGAGCAGATAATCGCCCAGGAGAGTACCCCCGGCCGCTGGCTCAAAGCCTTCTGGCCCGGCAGGGCGGATGAGAAGTAGGCAGAAGGCAGAAAGCAGAAGGCGGCCGGCCCCGCGCGGCGACGGCCGGCGCTTTCACCCCGACGGCAAGGAAGAAAGGTTTTAACTGCCGTCCGCCTTCTGCTTTCTGCCTTCCGAGGTTTCTTATGAGGAGAGCGTTCGCGATCCTGTGCAGCCTTGCGCTGGCGGCTTCGGCCGCGCTCCCGCAGAAGCAGACGCCCGCGCCCGAGGACACGCCCGCGCCCGTGCCGGGCGACCTGGGGCTCGCGGGCGCGCCCTGCCCCGACATCGCGCGCTACCTCAACGTGCGCGCCGCCGGGGCCCCTTCGCTCTCGCCGGACGGCCGGCGCGTGGCCTTCCGCTCGAGCACGACGGGCCATCCGCAAATCTGGGTCGCCGACGCGCGAGAAGGCGCCGCCCCCCGCCAGATAACCTTCGGCGAGCCCGTCACCTTCCACGAGTGGTCGCCCGCGGGCGAGTGGATAGCCTACGGCGTTGACCGCGGCGGCAACGAGCGCGAGGGCTTCTACCTCATCTCGCCCGACGGCACGAGCGAGCAGGAGCTTCTGCCTCCCTCGGAAGTCTTCCGACAGTGGGGCGGCTTCTCGCGCGACGGCAAGCTCGTAGCCTTCGCCGCGACCGAGCCGGGCGGCGACGACTTCCACATCTACACGCTCAACCTTTCGGCGCGCCCGCTGGAGCCCCTCAAGGTCTATGCCGGCCGCGGCGGCACATACGTCGCGGCGTGGCGGCCCGACGGGTTGGGCCTGATCTTGACGAAGACGCGCGGCGAAGACTCGAACGACGTGCTCCACTTAGACCTGGGCGGCGACAAAGTGGAGACGCTGTTCGCGCCAAAGGAAGGCGCGCGCTACGACTCTTTCTCGTGGGCGCCCGACGGCTCCGGCTTCTACATGGCTTCGGACGAGGGGCGCGACTTCGCCGGCCTCGCCTTCTACGACATGCGCTCGCGCAAGCTCTCCTGGATCGAGACGCCCGCGCGCGACGTTGAGACCGTTGCGCTCTCTCACGACGGTCGTTATCTCGCGTGGGCCGAGAACGACGGCGGCTTCTCCGAGTTGCGGGTGCGCGACCTCAAGACGAACCGCACCACGACGCCCACGCCGATGACGACACGAGGCACTACCACCGACGCCGTGCGCGGCGTAGTCAACTCGCTGGTTTGGGCGGAGCGCGCGAACGTGCTCGCGATGCAGTTGAGCGGCCCCGAAGTCCCCGGCGACGTGTGGGTGTTCGACCCCGCGCGGGCTACCGAGGCGCGCGTCGCGCCTAAGAGCGCGCCGCCGTCCGCACCGCGGAGCGCGCCAGCGGTCATGCCGCCGGGCGGGGTAACGCGTGTCACGGAGTCATCGCTCGCCGGGCTAGACCCGCGGACGTTCGTGACGCCCGAGGCCGTGTCGTTCAAGAGCCACGACGGCGAGACGATTTACGGCCTGCTCTACATGCCGTGCGAGGCGTCGGCCATGAACTGTCGCTGCTGGGCGAAGGCGGCGTTAAGGCGCGCGAGCAGCTCGTTGAAGGTGGTGGCGAGCTGGCCCAGTTCGTCGCGCGGGTTGACGACCGGGAGCTGTCGGTCGAGGTTCCCGGCGCCGATGCGGCGCGCGGTGCGGGCCATCGCGGCGACGGGCGCCAGGCCGCGGCGCGCGAGGAACCAGCCGCCGAGCCCGGCCAGGAGGAGGGTGCCGGGCATCGCCAGGTAGAGCACCTCGCGCAGCGACTCCAGCTCGTCTTCGATGGCTTCGAGCGGCTGGCTGGCGAGGATGATGTAGGGCGTGCCGGCCGGGGCGATGCGCACGCGGCGCACGGCGAGGCGGTGCTCGTCGTCGGCGTCCGACTCCTCGGCGACCGTGTAGAGGTAGACGCCTTCGTCGGGGATGGCGGCGAGGTCGGGGAGGCGGACTTCGAGGTCTTCCTCGTAGGGGTGCTCGGCGAGCAGGCGCCCCTCGCCGTCGAAGATCATCAGGGCCTGCTGCGGGTGGGAGAGCTCGGCGGCCGTGCTCTGCGCGGCGCTCTCGGGCGACTGCCCCTCCTCGGCGTCGTTCGTCAGCGAGGTGGTGGTGATGTCGAGGGTCGAGCGCAGGGCCTCGTCCACGCGCCGGTGGAGTGCGCGCGAGAGCATCACGTAGACGGCGACGACGAAGGCGACGAGGATGAGCGCGAGCACGCTCACGTACCAGAGCGTGAGCCGGCCCCTGACGGTGTTAATCATCTTCGGCGGCCCCGCGCGCGGCGAGCGTATAGCCCTCGCCGCGCCGCGTGTGAATGAGCTTGGGGTCGCGACCCTCGTCAACCTTCCGGCGCAGGCGCTGGATGAAGACCTCGATGACCTTGGAGAAGGGGTCGTAGGTCTCGTCCCAGACGTGCTCGGCGATGTCGGCGCGGCCCACCACCTCGCCGGCCCGCCGCGCGAGGTATTCGAGCAGGGCGTACTCCTTGGCGGTGAGCGCGACCTCCTCGCCGCCGCGCGTGACGCGCCGCGCGCGCGTGTCAATCGAGAGGTCAGCGACGGTGATGACTTCCGGGTAGAGGGCGGGCCGGCGCCGGAGCAGGGCGCGGACGCGCGCGAGCAGCTCGTCGAAGTCGAAGGGCTTCGGCAGGTAGTCGTCGGCCCCGGAGTCGAGGCCGGCCACGCGGTCGCCGACGGCGTCGCGCGCCGTGAGCATCAGCACGGGCACGGCCGAGCCCGAGGCGCGCAGCTCGCGGCAGACCTCGAAGCCGTTCTTGCGCGGCAGCATCACGTCGAGGATGACGAGGTCGTAGTCGTTCGTCGCGGCCTGCTCCAGGGCCTTCTCGCCGTCGGCGGCGAGGTCAACGGCGTAAGCCTCCTCGCGCAAGCCCTTGGCGAGCAGCCGCGCCGCGTCCGGCTCGTCCTCGACCAGCAGAATCCGCACACCCAAAAACCCCCGCCCGTGAGAATGTCCGACGGCGCGCTAAGCATAGCAGAACGCCGCCGGGCGGCGCCCGCCAATCAATAAATTCGTTGCGGCTAACGCTCGCGCCCCCGTTTTGGTTACAATCCGCCGCAAGCTCAACAGCAGACCGGGACGGGCGCAGGATTCATGTCTACGAAGAAGGTGCTGGCGATCATCGTCGGCGGGGGGCCGGCCCCCGGCATCAACGCGGTCATCTCGGCCGCCGCCATCGAGGCCATCAACGAGGGCTTCGAGGTGCTCGGCGTGCAGGACGGCTTCAAGCACCTCATCCGCGAGGACGCGTCGAAGGTGCGGCCCTTGCGGATCGAGGACGTGTCGCGCATCCACCTCGACGGCGGCTCCGTGCTCGGCACGGCGCGCGACAACCCGACCAAGTCCGAGCGGGCGACGCGCTCGGTCGTCGAGACCCTGCGCTCTTTAGGCGTCACGCACCTCGTCACCATCGGCGGCGACGACACGGCGCTCTCCTCCTCCTTCGTCGCCGAGCGCAGCGGCCACCACATCCGCGTCGTCCACGTCCCCAAGAC
>DASPKR010000218.1:0-9325 GCA_035627975.1 Pyrinomonadaceae bacterium
AACGGCCTGAGCATCGCGATGCTGGCCCTCTTCTTCTTCTCGCTCGCGGGCCAGGCCGTGACGGGGATGCATGAGTACAACGAGGATCAGCGCGAGCACGGCCAGGCGCCGGCCTCCGGCCTGGCCGAGTACCTCGTAACCGGCCACTTCGTCGAGGCGACCTTCGAGAACTGGGAGAGCGAGTTCCTACAGATGGCCGCCTACGTGATGCTCACCGCCTTCCTCTACCAGAGGGGGTCGTCCGAGTCGAAAGACCCGGACAAGGAGGAGGAGGTTGACCGCGACCCGCGCGAGTCGCGCAAAGACCCGAAGGCGCCCGGCCCTGTGCGGGCGGGCGGGCTCGCGCTCAAGCTCTACGAGAACTCGCTCTTCATCGCCTTCGCCCTACTCTTCGTGCTCTCGTTCCTCCTGCACGCTGCGGGCGGCGCGCGCGAGTACAGCAGCGACCAGGTGGAGCACGGCCAGCCGCCCGTCACCTTCTGGCAGTACCTCGCGACCTCGCGCTTCTGGTTCGAGTCGTTCCAGAACTGGCAGAGCGAATTCCTCTCGGTCGCGTCAATCGTCCTGCTCTCGATATGGCTGCGGCAGAAGGGCTCGCCCGAGTCGAAGCCCGTGGCGGCGCCGCACAGCCAGACCGGCGGCGGCTGAAGCGCGGCGCGCTGAAGAAAAATTTTTCCGCGCCCCTCACTTGACGCGGGCCGCGCGGCGGCATAACTTACGCGTCGGCCTCGCGGCTTTCCCGGCCGACGCCCCCGCACTCCGACGTCGCTTAGGCGCGCGGCCCGCAATACCACCACCACGCGGCTACTTCTTCAGCAAAGGAGACTGACGAGACTAATGACGAAGAAACTTACGTGCCTTTTCGCCTTCTGCCTTACCCTGGGGCTCCTGCTCGTCGCCTGCGGCGGCGGCGCCGACTCTAACGCCGGCAACTCGACGGCCAACACGGGCAAGGCCGGCTCCACCGCCTCGTCCGGCGACAAGATAGGCGTGGCCGAGTGCGACGAGTACATCGCCAAGTACGAGGCGTGCGTTAACAGCAAAGTCCCCGAGGCTATGCGCGCGAGCGTGAAGGCTTCGCTCGACACCGCGCGCAAGATGTGGAAGGACGCCGCCGCCACGCCGCAGGGCAGGGCCGGGCTGGCGCAGGCGTGCAAGACGGCCTTGGAGCAGACGAAGCAGCAGCTAGGCTCCTACGGCTGCACCTGGTAGCGGGGCTGCGAAGAAAGACGAAAGAGGCCCGGCGAGCCTAACACTCGCCGGGCCTCTTTACGTTCGCGCTCGCGCGCGCTTAGTCCTCGAACGACTTGGTCTGCGGGTTGCGGCCGCGCTGGGCCGTGGCCGCTAGCTCCCTGGCGCGCGGTAGCACCTCGATTGCCTTAGCTACCTGCGGGTCGTCGGCGATGAGAACCTGCGTCGCCTTGACGGTGCCGGTGGCGGCCGTGGCGAGGTCGTAGCGGAGCTGGCGCGTGATGAACTCCTTCGCGCGGTCGAGCTGCGCCTCAGTCACGTTGTAGGTCTCCTTGTTCGCAGCAACGTACTCCTTGAACGCCTTGAAGACGCGCTCGTCAACGACCATGTCGTTCGGCTGGAGGTTGCGCTCGAAGTCGGGCATGTCCTTGACCTTGTAGCCGGGGTACGCGGCGACGCGGCCGTTCACAAGCTCGCGGGCGAAGCCGAAGATGGGGTCGAGCAGGCGCACCTGCTGCGGCGTGAGCGTGCGCGCCTTCACGGCCTCGTCGGGCGCGATGCCGCCGCCGCCGTAGATGGTGCGGCCCGTGTCGGTCTTCGACTCCTGGCCTTTCGGCGCCGTCGTCGTCTGGGAGGACGGGTCGTCCTGCGCGCCGATGCCGCCGCGGTAGATGTAGTCGTAGAAGCCCGTGTTCGAGTAGTCGCGCTGTATTAGGCGGCCCGAAGGCGTGTAGTACTTCGAGGTCGTGAGCGTCAACGCCGTGCCGTACTCGAGCGGCATGATGCTCTGCACGAGCCCCTTGCCGAAGGAGGTCTCGCCGATGATGAGCGCGCGGTCGTGATCCTGCAAAGCGCCGGCGACTATCTCGGAGGCCGAGGCCGTGCCGCGGTTGACCAGGACGACGAGCGGCGTCATGTCGGGGTTACGGTTCTCGGACTCGTACCTGCGCTCGGCGCCGCGGGCGCCGCGCCCCTTCTGCGTCAGGATCGTCTGCCCGTTGGCGAGGAAGCGCTCGGCTACCATCTTCGCCTGGTCGAGTATGCCGCCGCCGTTGCCGCGCAGGTCGAGCACGAGGCCCTGCAGGCCCTGCGCCTTCAGCTTTTCGAGCGCCTCGGCGAACTCCTCGGCCGTCGTGTAGTTGAAGCCGCGCGTCATGTCTATGTAGCCGACGCCGGGCTTTATGAAGTAGTAGTCGGGGACGGTCGGCTGCGAGACGGCGTCGCGCGTTATCTCGACGGTGTCCCTGCGCCCGTCCGACGCCCGCTCGACCGTCACGCGGACTGTCGTGCCGCGCGGGCCGCGCAGGCGGTCGCGCACGTCCGAGGAAGGCTTGCCCTTGACGGACTGGCCGTCAACCTCGACGATGCGGTCGCCGAAGCGCAGGCCCGCCTTGTAGGCCGGGGTGCCGGGGAAGGTCGAGAGGATGTAGGTGTCGGCCGTCTCGCCTATCTTGCGGTCGCCGATTGTTGCGCCGATGCCGTAGTACTCGGAGCGCCAGTCGGCGCGCTGCTCCTCGAACTCCTTGGCGTCGTAAAAGTTCGAGTGCGGGTCGAGCGACCGCAGCATCCCGATTATCGAAGACTTGAAGACGCCGTTGTAGTCGAGCTTGTTGCCGTCAACGTGGTTGTCCTGTATGACGGTCAGGGCCTCGGCCAGGTCGGCCTCGACGCCCTCGGTGGCTTCGACGCGGGCAGGGCGTCGCGCGCGGCTCGTCGGGGCGGGCGTGTCGCCGCCCGCGCGGCCGGGCTCGCCCCTGCGCGCGGGCGGCGGCGGGGGCTGCGAGCCGCTCTGCTGCGCGATGACGAAGGCCGGGAGCAGGAGCGCTAGAAGGAACAGCGTGGCGAGCGCGGTGGAAATTCTCTTTTTCACGGAAGTCAAAACCCTCAGTTAGAACCTGGAGCCCGAACGGCCGAAGCGGCCGGCGCCGCTCACCCGTTTTTCTTATCCGCCTCGTTCCGAAAGGCAGGCCGGTGTAGTGTAATTGATGAGCCGGCGGGCGGCAAGGTTGTTCGGCGGCAAAAGGGCGCGGGCCGCTTGTAAAATCTTGTAACGACGCCCGGCGCCCCTACGGCCTACTTTTTCCCCGTCCACCAAGACTGGCGCAGGGCCTTCTGCTCGGTCGTGGCGCCGGGGTCTTCGGTGATTTCGTAGGAGACGGGCGCGCGGCCCGGCGTCGTCATCGTCAGCTCAAGCAGGCGGTCGCCGCGGAAGACCGTGAGCGGGAGCGTCGAGCCCGGCTTGAAGCGCGAGAGCTGCGCCTGGAGGCTCTTCTCGGTGACGCGCTCGCCGCCGACGGCGAGCAGGAGGTCGCCGTTCGCGAGCACGTTGTAGGCGGGCCCGTCCGACTTCACGCCCCTGACGGGCAGGCCGACCGAGTCCGAGGGTATGTCCGAGGCGAACGTCACGCCCAAGTCTAAGCCTTTCTCTTCCTTCCGCTCCAATTTCAGCCCCGCGTAGCCGAGGGCGCGCTCGTAGGGCAGCTCCTCCGTCCCCGCGACGTAGCGCGAGAAGAACTCGTCGAAGTCTGAGCCGGCGACGCGCTCGACCGCTTCCTGGAAGCCGCCGGGCTGCCAGCCGGGCTTGGGCAGGCCGTAGGTCTCGTAGAGGTATCTGAACACGTCGTCGAGCGAGCGCGCGTTCTTCGTGCGGTGGCGGATTTCGAGGTCGAGCAGCAGGCCGAGCAGCTCGCCCTTGTTGTAGTAGCTGAACGAGGCGTTGCCCGAGTCGTCGTGCGCGAACCAGGTGTTCATGCTCGACTCCTCGACGGTGAGGATTCTGCGGCCCGGCAAATTCTGTAGCGTCTTTATCTCTTCGGCCACGGCCTTCAGGTAGCGCTTCGGCTCCCAGAGGCCGGCGCGCAGTAGGTGGAGGTCGCCGTAGTAGCTCGTCATGCCTTCGGAGACGTATAAGTCGCGCGTCGGCACCTGCCGCGTGTAGTCGAAGGGGCCGAGCACGGCGGGCCGCATGCGCTTCACGTTCCAGAGGTGGAAGAACTCGTGGGAGGCGACGCCGCGCAGGGAGTCCCAGCCCTCCTCGGTGTCGCCCCGCCACTTGCGTCGGTTAATGACGGTCGAGTTCAGGTGCTCGAGCCCGCCGCCGCCTTCCGGCGTCATGTGGTAGATGAAGACGTAGCGTTTGAAGGGCGCGCCGCCCATCATGTTTACCTGCGAGCGCACGATGGCCTCGTGCTCGCGGCGGAAGCGCTCGGTGTCGTAGTTGTGGTTGCCGTAGATGGCTATCTCGTAGCGGGCGCCGGCGTGGTCGAAGGTGAGCACCTGGTGGTTGCCTATCTCGAAGGGCGCGTCTATGAAGGTGTCGTAGTCGGGCGCCGAGAAGGTGTTGGAGCGCCCGGGGACGGGGTCGAGCCCGGTGGAGATGGCGGCCCAGCGCGGCGGCTTGTTCACGGTCAGCTCGACGGGGCGGTCTTTTGCGCCGACGACGTAGGCGAACAGGAGCGGCCCGTTGAAGTATGCGTGAGTGTCGTCGAGGTGCGCGCCCGTGACGCCTATCTGGTCGGCGAACACCTTGTAGGTCACGCGGACGGCGCTCAGGCCCGCGGACTCGACTGTCCACTCGTTCGTCGCCGTCCTAACGGCGGGCAGCAGTTGCCCGCGCGCGGAGGAGGCGCGGAACTCCTGCACGTTGCGGGCCGTGTCCACGACGCGGTACGCGCCCGGCACCCACACGGGGAACTGCACGACGAGCCGCGGCGCGCTCAGGTTCGAGACGTTCATCGTCACCTCGAAGAGTCGCGTCGTCGGCCGGGACATCCCCAGCTCGTAAGTTATCCGCGGCCCGTCCGCGCCCTGCCGCGCGGCGGCGGCGGGCGGCGCGGCCGCCATCAACAACAGAACGAAGAGCGCGAAGGCGTGCGCGCGCGAGACACAGTTCTTCATAGTTTCTCCCCCCGAGGCGCACGCCGGGCGGGCGGCGTGCCGTAAGCGTTTAGCGTTAGTGACACTTTAACCAACCCCGATTCGCGTCACAAGCGCGCCCGCGCTGCCCGTCAGGTTGCGCTCGACGCTGGCGCCCCCGTAGAATGTTTGCCAGGTTGTTCCACGAACAATTTTCCGGCGCTCGGTTTAGAAGTCTGGCGAGGCGATTGCCCCCGCCGAAGGAGGTTTTTTGAGCAGATGAGCACCCCTTTTGACCCGAAAGACCCGGAAGTCCTTGAGCCGGTTGACGACCTCATGCTGCACGAGGACGAGGGCGGGCAGCCGCACGAGCGCGACCGCGTCTCATCGTCCGTGCGCGACATAGCCTCGCGCATACCCGAGTCGCTAGCCTCGATAGGCCGCGACATAAGCCGCACGGTCGAGCGCGCGCTGTCGGCGAAGGACGACTACGTCGTGGCCGTCAAGGTCTCGCACGAAGCGCAGGACAAGCTCGAACAGCTCGTGCAGGCCGGCGTCTTCCGCAACCGCGCCGAGGCCGCCGCCTTCCTCATAGACGAAGGCATCAAGGCTCAGCAGGCGCTCTTCGACCGCGTCGCGCAGAAGCTCGCCGAGATAGAGCGCCTGCGCGCCGAGCTGCGCGGCATCGTCAACAGCGAAGGAGAGGCCAGGGGCTAGAAGTTAAACCCCTTTCTGATTAGCCCCTAGCCTCTAAGAACCGGAGGTTTTCTTGTCGTCGCCCACGCCCACGCTCCCGCAGGTTCCCGTCGAGCAGTTCACGCTCCCGAACGGCCTGCGCGTCATCATGAGCGAAGACCACGCGGTGCCGGTCGTCTCGGTCGCCGTCTATTACGACGTGGGCTCCCGCAACGAGCGCGAGGGGCGCACGGGCTTCGCGCACCTCTTCGAGCACATGATGTTCCAGGGCTCCGAGAACGTGCCGAAGGCCGGCCACTTCCAGTACGTCTTCAACAACGGCGGGACGATGAACGGCACGACGTCTTCGGAGCGCACGAACTACTTCGAGACTCTGCCGGCCAACCAACTCCCGCTCGCGCTCTGGCTGGAGTCCGACCGCATGCGCTCGCTACGTGTGACGCAGGAGAACCTCGACAACCAGCGCGACGCCGTCAAGGAGGAGAAGCGGCTCACATACGACAACCGCCCCTACTCGAACGCCTTCCTCCGCCTGAACGAGCTCATCTACCGCAACCCCGCGAACGCGCACTCGACCATAGGCTCGATGGAAGACCTCGACGCCGCCACGATTGACGACGTGCGCGACTTCTTCCGCGTCTATTACGCGCCGAACAACGCCGTGCTCGCGATAGTCGGCGACTTCGACCCCGGGGAGGCGCGCTCGCTCGTCGAGAAGTATTTCGCAACCATCCCCGCGCAGCCGCGCCCGCCCGAGGCGGACGTTTCCGAGCCCGAGGAGGTCGCCGCTGGGCATGAACTCTACCGCGACCCTTTCGCGCAGCTACCGGCCATCATGCTCGGCTGGAAAATCCCGCCCCGGCGCACCGCGGACTTCTACGCCCTCTCGGCCGCGAGCGACCTCCTTCTGGACGGCGACAGCTCGCGCCTCTACCAGCGGCTCGTGAAGGAGGAGGAGTCGGTCGTCGGAATCCAGGGCGGCATAGGCGAGCGGCGCGGCCCCTCTTCGCTCTACATCTTCGCGATACCCAAGCCCGGCCACACGACCGAGCAGATACGCGCGACGATTCAGGGAGAGATAGAGCGGCTCGCCTCCGAAGGCCCGACGGCGGAAGAGATGGAGAAGCTCCGCAACACGCTCTTGAACGACGCGGTGCGCAGCCGCCAGTCAACGCTCTACCGCGCGCAGCGCCTCGCCGAGTACGCGCTCTACGACGGCGACCCCTCGCTCTTAAACACCGAGATAGAGCGCTACGTCGCCGTCACGCCCGACGAGATCAAGCGCGCCGTCGGCCGATACCTCCTGACCGACAACCACTCGGTCATGGAGGTCGTGCCGTCGCACTCGGCGCCGCCCGAGCGCGAGCCCGCGCCGGCCGAGCCCGAGGGCGAGCCGGACGAGCCCGGCGGCCCGCCCCCCCAAGTCCCCCCCAAGCCCCCCGCGGAGCCGCCCCCGCCCACGGAGAGCCACGAACCTTGATAGCGCGTGTGACGACGGGCGGGCCGGAGGGCTGAGAGCTTTAGGCCCGCCACCCGCGCTCACACTTTTCTTATGACCCAAGCCGAAGAATTCCGCCGACAGCCGCCCGCGCCGCTCCCCCCGAGGCCGCTGAATTTGCCGGAGCCGTCCGAGACGACGCTGGCTAACGGCCTGCGCGTGGTCGTCGTCGAGCAGGAGAGGCTCCCCCTCGTCAGCTTCCGCCTCGCCTTCCCCGTAGGCGACGCCTTCGACCCGCCGGGCCTGCCGGGCCTCACGGACGTGCTCTCCGACATGCTCTTAGAAGGCACCGAGACGCGCACGAGCCGGCAGATAGCCGAGGAGGTAGCGCGCTACGGCGCGACCTTGAGCGCCGGCGCGTCGTCCGACTATACGACCGTCGCCGCGTCTTCGCTCTCGGCCTACGCGGGCGAGATCTTGGAGCTTCTCGCCGACGTGACGCTGCGCCCCTCGTTCCCCGAAAACGAGTTGGCGCTGGCGAAGGCCAACGCGCAGCAGAACCTTATAGCTCAGCGCGCGCAGCCGTCGTTCCTCGCGACCGAGGCGCTCGCTGCCGTCCTCTTCGGAGAGCACCCCTACTCGGTCGTCTCGGCCACGCCGGAGTCCATCGAGGCCGTCTCGCGCGAATCACTTCTCGCCCACCACCGCTCCAAGTTCGTCCCCGAAGGGGCCGTGCTATTCGTCGTCGGCGACGTGCGGCGCGAGGAGTTGATCGAGCGCGTCGAGCGCCTTTTCGGCCGGTGGAGCGGAGGCCCGGTCGAGGGGCCGCGCTTCCCCGCCCCGCCCGAGCCGGCGGGGCGCACAATCTACACCGTTGACCGCCCCGGCTCGGCGCAGTCGAACATCGTCGTCGCCAACCTCGCCATCACGCGCACGCACCCCGACTACTTCCCCTTCCTCGTCATGCACACGATCCTGGGCGGGACGGCCTCGGCGCGGCTCTTTATGAACCTGCGCGAGGAGAAGGGCTACACCTACGGCGCCTACTCGGTGCTCGACGCCCGCCGCTATGCCGGGAGCTTCCGCGCCACGGCCGAGGTCCGCACGCCCGTGACGGGGGCGTCGCTGCGTGAGATTTTCTACGAGCTTGCGCGCATACGCGACCGTGAAGTGTCGGAGAAGGAGCTTGCGGACGCCAAGTCGTACCTGACAGGGATATTCCCCATCAGGCTAGAGACGCAGGAGGGGCTGATTGACCAGCTCGTGCAGATACGCATGCACGGGCTCCCCGAAGACTACCTGCGGACGTACCGCGACCGCGTGAGCGCCGTGACGCGCGAGGATGTGCGGCGCGTCGCCAACCTTTACGTGACGCCTGACAGCGCGTCCGTCGTCATCGTCGGCGACGCGCGCGAGGTGCGCGAGCAGGCCGCGCCCTTCGCCGGTCGCGTAGTTGACTTCGGCGCCACGACGCGGGAAGGCGCCGAGGCGCGCGGCTAGTTTTTATTTTCGGACGTGGGAGCTTACGAGAGATGAACCTGGTGGGGAACTGGAACCTTGAAGTCGCGACGCCCTTCGGCAAACAACCGGCCACGCTCGTCTTCGAGGGGACGGGCGGCGCGCTCTCGGGCCGCATCGAATCGCGCCTCGGCAACGTGCCGCTCGAGCACCTGAGCGTCACGCACGACAGCTTCGACGCCGCCGTGTCGCTCGAATTCCAGGGCCGCGACTACGAAGCGGACATTGACGGGAGCGTTGACGGCGACTCCATCAGCGGCACCATCAAGGTCAAGCTCGCCATCGCCCCGCCCATCAAGTACACAGGCACCCGCGCCGGCTAGGCGGACGGCCGCGTCAATCGGCGATGGCGACAGACAGCTCTCGCAGCGTGGCGGAGCCCGAGGCGTCCTTCTGAGCCGACTCGTCGCGGTTGACGTGGCGGTAGAGGATGTCGCGCTGCTGCGGCCGGAAGCCTGCGGCGCGGATGAGGTGGCGCAGCAGCTTCTCGTCGGCTGTGTTGTGGGCGCCCGCCGCCGAGACGACGTTCTCCTCGATCATCACGGAGCCCATGTCGTCGGCCCCGAAGCGCAGGGCGACCTGCCCGAGCTTCAGCCCCTGCGTCAGCCACGAAGACTGTATGTGCTC
>DASPKR010000219.1:0-8092 GCA_035627975.1 Pyrinomonadaceae bacterium
TGCCGTAGTCAACGTCTATGACGACCGTGATGGGCGTCGTGATTATCGCCTCCCACGCCGCGGCGGCGCGCGTGAAGGCGGCCTTCGCCTCGGGGTTGGCGTCGAGCTGCGCCGTGCCGCGCAGAACGATGGTCAGCCCCGTGACGGCCTCCTCGGCGGCGCCCGACTCCACCCGATCCATCGTGCCGCCCCCCTTCGGGCCTACGCGCTGGAGGTGGTTGATCTGTCGTAGCTCGAGGCCCGGCGCGCGCTCGCGGAGCTGGCGCGCCTCGGCGGGCGTGGCCTCGCGGCAGGCGGTCGAGCCGTCCGCGGCCCGGTAGATGATGTAGGTGCCGGCCTCGTCCACCACGACTTGCTCGACGGGGTCGGCCTTCGCGGCGGCGGGCTTAACCTCTCCCGCGCCCTGCGCGCTCGCTACGAGCGAGGCCGGGCCGGCGAGGGCCAGCATGAGGGTCAGGAGGCACGACAGGAAGGTTCTGTTCGATTTCACGGTCAACTCCACTTGTAGCGAGCGGGCGCACTCTCGCCCGGCCGTCCGTCAGGCCCGCGGCGCGCGCGGGCGCGGATATTAGTGCGTCAGGAGAAGGGGTTCGCGGTCTGAGGCGCTCGACTTGCGGCGGGGCCGCTAAAAGCCCGATTTTGCAGCCCGCCGCGGGGCCAGAGCCGGGGAGGCTTTCGACACGTCAAAAACGCCCGACTTTTGACGCCCTGAGGGGCGTTTTCGTTGCTTACTAGAGGCCGCGGCCGAGGGGCTTTTCGGGCGGGAAACTCTACTCAAACGGGGCCGGGGAGGCGGGGCCGCGGGGCCGCGCCCCGCGCGCAAAGAAGCCGCCAGGCACGTCCCTCGGGGCGGAAGACCTGACGGCTTTCAGTCTAACAAGGCGCCGAGACGGCGCGCAAGACCCTTTTTAGGCGCGGCTCTTACTGGCCGAAGCGCTGCTCGTACTCGATTGAGGTGATGAACGCCTTGACCATCTGCGCGTTAATGAAGTTGCCGTGGAACTCGTCGAGCTTGGTAAGCCAGAACTTCCAGCCGCCGAAGTTCGTGTCGGGCGCGTCGTCGGGGTTGCGGCGGAGATACCCGAAATATTGCATCAGGACGAAGGCGCGGTTGCGCTCGGCCTGCCGGACTGACTCGTGCTCGGCCACGGCGCGGAGGGCGCGGGCGCGGCCCGCGGTGTTGTTATTGGCCGCCACGTCGTCAATGATCGCCTGACGCTCGGCCGGCGTGAGCGTGGCGCCCGCGCGCGCTATGAGCTGATCCACGTACATGTTCGCCGTCATGATGACGGGGAAGTTGTCGAGGAAGCGCTGGCGTGTGACGAACTCCTGCGCGAAGGCGGCCTTGTTCGCTTCGAGAGCCTCGGGCCAGCCCGGCGTGCCTACGACGACGCCCTGCCCTATGCGCTGCGTGTCGGCGAGGAACTCGTCGAGCCGTATGACGGGGACTGTCCCGGCCACGCCCGGCGAGGTCGCGTCGCCGAAGGCCGACTTGTACATCCGATAGACGAGGTAGCCGGTCTCCTGAAATTCGATGGACAGGAAGAAGGCGGCCGAGACGTTCTGCCGCTTCACCTCGCGGCAAGCCTGATCCGCGCCGCACCCTTCAATCTCGTTCGACCAGAAGTTCATGCCGCCCGAGTCCGGCTCACGGTTGAGGAAGTCGAGGTAGTGCTGGCGGACGAAGAAGGGCGTGCTGAAGCTCGCGGCCTTGACGGGGCTCTGGCCCGTGCCCGGGTCGTTGTCGTTGATGGTCAGTACGGCCGAGGAGACCGTGCCGAGCGAGGTGCCTACGGCGTTGCTCAAGGTCAGGTTGACGGTCTCTTTCTCGCTCTCAACGACGATGGTCGGCTGGTTCGGGGGCGTTATCTGCGCGCCGGGGGCGAACACGTCGTCGGTGATGAAGACGCGGAAGGTCTTTGAAGCCTCGCCCGGCGCGAAGCGAAGGGTGCCGAGCGCCTGCGTGTAGTCGCGGCGCCGCGTGGCCGTGCCGTCCGAGGTCGCGTAGTTGACGCTGGCGGCCGTCGTGAGGTCGCCCGAGCGCGTGACGGTGATGGTTCGGAAGCCCACGCCCTCGGTGCCTATGCCGTCGCCCCCGACGCCCTCGTTGACGCTGTAGTCGGCGCTGCTGAAGGAGACGGTGTCGGTCAGCCCGCCGTCCGTAAGTGTGATGTTGTAGCCGCCCGTGTCGAACGCGGTGTCCTCGAACGAGGTGGCCTCGATGAAGTAGGTGCCGGACTGCGGCAGCGTGAAGAAGGCGCCGGACTGCGGGGGTATGCGCGAGTTCGTGTTCTGCGCGAGCACGATGTCGTCGTTCTCGGCTATCACGGAGCCGTCGGGCGCTATGAGGTAGAGGAACGTGTCGAGCTGGCTCGTGGCCGTCATCTCGACCTGCACGCGCTGGCCGGCGAGCCCCGTGAAGGAGTAGCGGTCAACGAATGCCTGTATGCGGTCGGGCTGGCCCGAGCGGCAGTCGGGCGAGCCGAGCGTCCCCGTCAGAGTCTGCCCGTAGTTGATGGGAGTGACGATGCAGGCGCTCGACGCCGCCTGCGTGACGGTGAAGACGCGGCCGGCGACCTCGACGTTGGCGCGGCGCGTGCCGCCGTCGTTGGCGGCGACCGTATAGACGGAGGCGCCCGGCCCCGTGCCGGTCTCGTTCGTCGTGACGCTTATCCAGGGGGCGGCCGCGACGACGCCCCAGTTGCAGCCCGCCCCGGTCGTTATGTCAATGTTGCCGGCGCCGCCGCCGGGCGCGAACATCTGCGGCGCAGCGGGCGTCACCGAGTAGGTGCAGCCCGCAGGCGTCAGGCGCGTAAGACACGCGGCGTTCAAGATGGAGTGGTGTTCCATCTGGCGGCGCGAGTACTGGCAGAAGGTCGTGCTCTGCGTGATGCTGGCGTGCATGATGGTGAGGTTGCAGTCCGAGGGCGGCACGTCCAACTGGTTCGGGTGCTGCGCGCCGAGGTTGTGGCCTATCTCGTGGGCGGTGAGGACGAACTTCTGGGGCGCGATGTCGAACCTCTGCGAGATGCCGAAGCCGTCGGAGTTGTCGGGGCAGCCGAGGCCCGGCCTCCAGGCGATGCCGATGGTCGAGCCGTTGAAGTCCTTGCCCGTCCACATGTGCACGAGGTCGCGCTGCGGCGGGGCGCCCGGCGCGAACGAGCCGTCGTAGTTGTCGGTGAACTCGTCGAGCGCGGAGCCGGCGGCCGTCAGCGTGTACGGGTCGTTGTTGGCCTCCCACACGCGCTGGAAGACTATCTGGAAGCGGACGCCGAGCTGCGTGTTGTAGATGCCGTCAACCTGGTTCATTATCCCGATTATTTCGTTAATCGCCAGATTTCTGACCTCGGGGTCTGACAGGCTCGGGTTGTTAGTCTTGAAAAAATTGAAGTACTCGAAGTCGGCCTCGGTCGCGAGATCAATCTGGAGCTGCGGGCCGAAGACGTGCTCGGCCGTCGTCCCCTTCGGCACCTCAAGCGTGTCGGCCTCGGCGCTCAAAGCCGAGGCGCGCTCGCCCACCTCCTGCGCCAGCGTCACCCCGCACTCGCCGAAAGACTCCTTCCTCACGCTCGACTCGGGGTAGAAGACGAAGTCGTCTCGGCCCGCCGCGGCGGAGAACTTGCGCGCGGGCTCGATGAAGAAGAGCCCGCCCGGCGTGATGACGACGCCCTCGATGGTCTCGCCGTCAAGGGTTAGCCGCGCCTCTGCCCCCTCGTAGCCACGCACGGAAGCCTTGTAGGTCGTCACGGCCCCGCGGCCCAGCTCGCGGGCCACGCCGTCGGCGCCCACGGCCACGGCGCGGTAGCCGGGCGCGCGCAGGTCGTGCGGCCGAAGGTCAAGCTCGAAGGCGCCGTAGGAAGTTTCCAGCGTGAGCGGCCGCCCCTCGCGCGCGCCCTTGAGCGCCGAGACGGGGTCGAGCGTGAGACGGTCGAAACGCGTCAATACCCGCTCCAAGTCCTGGCGCACGCGCGCAGGCCCCTGGCCCGAGGCCGACGGCGAACGGTACGCGACGGCAGTCGCCGAGGCCGCCAGGCACAGCGCGAGCAACGCCGCGCGGGGGGACAAGCGATTCTTCATCATCAACCTCACGAGCGGGGAGAAAAGACGATTCCGGCCTTACGATTTAAGCCCTTGATTTCAGAGGCGGGTAAAGCTCTCCGGACAGGCCGACGGATTTTAGCACACGGCGCGACCCCTTAAAAAACGCGCCGGCCTCTTAAAGCCTTCGCGCAGCCCCGAGAGCCCGAAGACCGCGGGGCTGCGCGAAAGAATTTTCGGGACGCTGTGCCGGGCGCGAACGCGGGGGAGAGGCCGGGCGGTTAACGGAACTGCTGGCCTATCTGCTCTGTGCCGAAGGCGCCGATGCCGTTGAGGCGGAAGCTGAAGACGAGGCGGTTCTCCTGGCGGAGGCCGAGGTTGAAGTGGAAGTCCTGCACGGTGACGGCGCAGCAGTCCCAGGCGTAGCCGGCCGTGGCGACGGAGCTGACGAGCGAGGAGCTGCCGCGGCCCGGTCGGTTCTGGAAGTCGAAGAAGAAGCTCGCGCCGGCGAAGAGGCCGCGGTCGCGGTCGCCGAGGAAGACGGACGGGCTCCACTGCGAGCCTTGCAGCGTGCCGGGCTCGTTGCCGCGGCGGTCGCTGAACTGTCGCAGGCTGGGGGCGAGCGTGACGGCGCGCGTGTAGTAGAAGGTCTGGAACGCTTCGACGGCGCGCAGCACTCTCACGCGGCGGCGGATGCCGAAGGAGACGGCGAGGTCGCGGAGGCCGCCGCCCTCGCCGAGCGTGTCAATGTTCGTGCGAACGTCGGCGAACAGCTCGCGGTCGGCGCGCGTGGGCTGGCGCAGTCGTGCCTCGACGTAGAGCGGCGAGAAGCGGCGCGTCACGCCGCCGTAGGTGAAGCCGGAGAAGGTGTTGATGGGGTAGAACTGGTTGCGGCGGCCGGGGACGAGGGCGCCGCCGAACGTTGGGTCGAAAAAATACTTCTGCCGGAGCGTGACCGAAAGGAACTCGTAGGGCTGCGGCGTGAGCGGGCGCGCCGTCTCGCCGTCCTGCTCTTCGCCCTCGCGCGCTTCGCCGCCGCGCGAACTGGTCGTGGCCGTCGCGCGGACGCCCGCGCGGGCCGAGACGCGCCCCATCACGTTCTCCGTCGAGCGACGCGCGAAGAAGCGGTTCGTGATGCCGTACTCTATCTCGTTCGTCGGGGCGACGGCGTCGAGGTAGTCGAAGCGTATGACGCGGTCGAAGTTCGAGATGTCAGTAATCTTCCGGTAGGTCAGGTAGGGCTCGACGACGTGGCGGAACCAGAACGTGCCGTCGCCGTGGCGGAAGTTGCGCGCGAGCGCGGGCGGGTTAATCTCGGCGCTGAACTCGCCGTAGCCGCGCGTCACGTCGCGCGAGAGCACCAGTCGCGTCGCAGGGTCAATCGAGTTCGAGTAGTAAGTCCCCCGCGCGCGCGCCGTAAGCGTCACGCCCCACCCCGCGAAGTAGAGCGGCAGGCTGAACTTCGGGTGGAAGTCGAGGCGCTGCACCATCGAGGGCGTGATGATGGGGTTCTGGTTGCCCTCGGAGAGGAAGGTCGCGAGGTCTTCCACGGTCTCCTTGCGGCTCACGCCCGCTATGCTCGCCTCGAACGAGAAGTAGAGCGGCAGCTTTTCGGCGAGCGCGGCCAGCGGGCTCGGCCGCTTGTCGAAGGCGACGGCGGGCAGGGCGCGCGAGCGCACGCGCACCGAAGGGATGGAGGTGACCTGCGTGCGCGCGACGAAGTTGAGCGAGTAGTCGCCGGCGTTCTTGTTGACGAAGACCTGCGAGCGCTCCTCGGGCGAGATGGCCTGCTGTATGGAGTCGGAGAAGACGGCGCGGTAGGCGAGGCTCGATGTGATGTTGATGTCGGCCGCGGCCAGAAAGCCGTTCGGGAAGTAGTGGACGCCGTCCATGTAGAAGCTGGAGCCCCCCTGGTCGGGCGTGAGCGGCCCCTCCTCCGGGCCGAATATCCTGTCCTTGACGATGTAGAAGCCGAGGTTGAGGTAGGAGCGCGAGTTGGCGCGCGTGCGCAGGTCCGCGCCGAACCCCATCCCGCGGCGCGTGTATATGTCGTTGCGGACGGTCACGTCGGCCGAGCGCCCGAGCGTCTGGTAGTAGGCGTTCGACAGGCGGAAGCCCTTCTCGCCCGAGCCCGAGAAGGTCGGCGTCAGGAAGCCCGAGGCGCGGTCGCGCGGCTTTATCGAGACCGAGGCGTAAGGGAGCGCGAAGACCGGCACGCCCTTGACGAGGAAGCGCGGGCGCTTGACGCGCACGCGGTCGGCCAGCGTGATGGTCGCGCGCTTGCCTTTAAAACTCCACTTCGGCACCTCGTCGTCGCCGCAGGCCGTCACCTCCGCGTTGATGACTACGACCTTGTTGCCCGACACCTTCTCCACTCGGTCGGCCGTGAAGTAGATGATGGTGCCGTCCTGCGTCTGGTTCGTGAACCCCGTCGAGTTCTCGAAGAAGCCGGTCTTGGACGTGTAGTTCCACTCGGCACGCGAGCCCGTTATGCGCTGAAACTCGCCCTGGTCGAAGACCACGTTGCCCTCAGCGACGGCGAGCGTCTTCGCCTCATAGACCGTCACCTTGTCAGCCTGCAGGCGGTAGATGCCTATGCGCGCGTCAACGTTCCCCTCGTTGACATAGACGCGCGCGTTCTCGGGGCCGCTCACGGTCTGGCGGTCGGCGCGCACGTCGAGCTCGTCGAGCGTCTGCGGCTCGCCGCCCGGGTCGCGGGCCGGCGCCTGCGTCGTGCGGCGGCGCGGGCGCGTGACGGGCTGATCCTGCTGCAAGGGGTTTACGTTAGGGGTGTCGGTGATGGGGTTCGTGACCTTGCGGTCAACGGGGTTCGTCTGCTGCGAGAGGGCGCGCGGCGCGCCGCCGAGCGCGAAGAGGCACACTAGCGCGGCGCATCGGAGCAGCGCGCGCGCCCCGCCTGGCAGGGAGATGGGAGGAAGATTGAAGCGCAAGCGTGGAACCGGAAGCCTCCGCGAATGGCGGGGCGAGCGCGCCGTCCGCAACCTTCGATTCGCCCGCCGCCCGAAACCGCGGCCGATGCTAACACGCGCCGCCGAAGCCCGACAAGCAAGGCTAAAGTCCGCGCATCAGGGAAGGAATTTCCGCCTTATCCACTCCCTCTGGCGGAACAGCAGCCAGCCCGAGAGGGCGCCGAGCGCGGCGAGCAGCCAGCCCAACGAGAGCCCCAGGCCCGCCGTCATCATCACTAAGCTGTAAACGAACGAGCCGAGGTGCGAGCCCTCCATCCCGAGGTACGTGACGGCGAGCAGCGCGAAGACGGAGACGCAGGACGAGAGCGCGAAGACCGCGACGCCCAGCAGCGCGGCCGGCAGCGCCGACTGCACCGCCCGCGGGTCGAGCGCCCAAGAGCCTAAGACTGCCCCGGCCGCGCCTGTTATCAGCATCACTATCAACACCGAGCGCGCGAGCACGAACGTCGTCGGCTCGGGGTAGAACGAGAAGGCGGAGGCGCCCAGCGCGGCCACGACGCCGCCCGCGGCCGCGAACCACGCGCCCGCCGCGAGCCTGTAGAAACTCTTCTCCGAAAGACGCCTGCCCATGTGCCTCGCCCCTCCCCGCGACGGCACATGGCAAGCCCGGTGCCGGAAGGTCGGGGGCGGCGCGCGGCCGGCAAATTCGCGTATGAAAGGCTCGCCCCCGGAAATTCTCGGCGGCGCAAGTTGCGAAGGCGGGCCGGGCCGCCTAGCGGATTGCGAATCAGGCGGGGCCTTCGATGTCGCTCTTCAAGTCGCCGGGGCGCCCCGTCTCAAGCTCCCGCCAGATGAGCGTGCTGTGCGTCTCCTTCAGGAGCAGCGAGCCGACGACGAACGTCAAGGAGGCGACGGCTATAGGGTAGTAGAGCCCGGCGTAGATGTTGCCCGTGCTCGCCACCACGTAGAGGCCGACGAGCGGGAGCAAGCCCCCGAACACTCCGTTGCCTATGTGGTAGGGGAGCGAGAGGGCGGTGTAGCGAATCTTCGCCGGGAACGCCTCGACGAGATAAGCCGCGATGGGGCCGTACACCATCGTCACGAAGACGACCTGCACGAAGACG
>DASPKR010000220.1:0-2950 GCA_035627975.1 Pyrinomonadaceae bacterium
GGTGTTTACTGGCAGCCGAGGAGGCCGGCCACCTGCGCCGCCTTGAGGCGGAGCGCCGCGGAGTCGGCGGCCGAGACGTGCTTGCCGTCCTGCGCGTCTAGCTCGCTCATGAAGGCGGCGAGGTGGTTGCAGGCCGTCGCCTTGCTGGGGTCGCCCATGAAGTTGAGCACCTGCTTGAGTTTCGTGCCCAGGCTGTTCGAGACGCCGTTGTTCGAGACGTTGGCGACGATGGCCTGCATCTGCTCGATCAGCTCCGAGGGCGTCGGGGGCGGGGGCGTCGGGCCGCCGCAGTTGCCGCCGCCGCCGGCCGTGCTGCCGGGGACGAGCATGACGGCGCGGAACTGGCCGTTGAGCTGGGCCGAGCCCACGATGGTGCCGTCGTTGCCTATGGCGCGAACGTCTATGTTGGTGAAGCAGTGGCCCGCGGGCAGGAGCGTCGTCAGGTCAGTCATCACGCCGTTGCTATAGACGAAGGGGCGCGTCTGGTTCGAGGCGATGGTGGAGACGCCGACGATGGTGCCGGAGTCGTTGACGGAGCGCGCCTGGCTCGTCGGGCCGCCGAGCGTGCCGAGGTCTTGCATCACGCCGCCCTGCCACAGGAAGGCGTGCGCCACCTGGATGAGCGCGCCCGGGACGTTCGAGAAGCCCACGACCTGTCCGGCGTTGTTTATGTCGGCCGCCGAGCTTATCGTGCCGCCGCCCGGGAGCACGCCGAGGTCCTGCATCGAGCCGCCCGACCAGAGGAAGGCGTGGTTCGCGCCCGTGGCCGTAGAGGAGACGCCCACGACCTGCCCGGCGTCGTTGACGCTCGTCGCCTCGCTGTTGTTGAAGGTGGCGAGGCCCAGCACGCCGAGGTCGGTCATGACCCCGCCCGACCAGAGGAAGGCGCGGTTCCCGCCGGAGCTGCCCGACAGGCCGGCCACCTGCCCCGTGCTGTTGACTGCGTTGCCCTGGCTGCTAAGGCCGCCCGGCAGCACGCCAAGCACCGTGACTGCGCCGCCGCTGTGGAAGAAGCCGCGCGGCAGGAAGCTGTTGGCCGAAAGGCGTATGAGGCCGGTGGACTGGCCCGAGTCGTTGATGCCGAAGCCCTGCGACGAGCCGCCGTTAACCGCGTGGAAGGCGGAGAGGAAGTCGCTCATCGAGCCGCCGCCGTAGGTGAAGGCGTGCTGCCCCGCGGGTATGCCCGAGTAGCCGACCGCCTGGCCCGTGTTGTTGACGCCCATGCCGAAGCTCGACGTGCCGCCGGGGAGCGTGCCGAGGTCGACGATGCCGTAGCTCTGTTGCGCAGAGGCGCCCGCACAGGCGAGGGCGAGCACGAGGCACAGGGATGCGAGGGCAGTCAGGCGTGGGCCGACTGTGCGTAGATAAAGCATAGGGGAACTTCTCCTTAAGAAAGTGGTTGGGGTTCGGATTTTCTGGGCTGGCCTGGCTCCCGGAAAGCGTTTTACGGGAGGGCGAACTGCGTGAGCGCACAGCACACTAATCAAACGCCGCCGGAATGTCAAATTACGGGAGGGGTAAACGGCCGGCGCGAGGGAGTTTTCGGCTAGGGCTGCGTCCGGCCTTTCACCACGCCCGCGACCATCGCGGCCCTTTGTGGTCGTCGTCGCGGAGGCGCGCGTCCGCGCCAACGCGGAGTTCAAGCAGGCGGCCCAGGAGCCAGAGCAGGTCGGAGAGGCGGTTGAGGTAAGGGACTACGTTGGCGCCGACGCTCGCGCCCGACTCCCCGAGGCGCACGACGCAGCGCTCGGCGCGGCGGCAGACGGTGCGCGCCACGTCGTAGGCGGCGGCGGCAGCGTGCTCGCCCGGCAGAGACCAGTCGGAGAGTATGCCTTCGGTCGCCTCGACGCGACGGACGTGCTCTGTAAGGCGCTCGACCATCTCTGCCGTGACGTGGGCGGCGGGCGAGGAGTCGTCGTCGCCGCGCGGGCTCGCCACCGCGCCGCTCACGACGAACAGCTCGCGCTGAATCGTCTTGGTAAGCTCGCGCACCTCGGCGTCGTCGCAGATCGAGCGCGCTAAACCCATCGCCGACCCCAGCTCGTCAATCGTTCCGTAAGCCTCTACGCGCAAGTCCGCCTTCGACACCCTCGCGCCGCCTATCAGTCCCGTCTCGCCCGCGTCGCCGTGCTTCGTAGCAATGCTCATATTAACCTCGCAAATGAATTGGGAATTTACTCGGCCTCGTTCACTTCGCGCGCGGCGCGGTTGCCGGATTGGAGCGCGCCGTTCATCCACCTTATCCAGGCAGATGTGTGGTCGCCCGCGAAGTGGACGCGCCCCTCGGCCCGCGGCACGTGAGGCCACAGCTCGTACATCTGGCCGGGCTTGTACCAGGAGGAGGCGCCGAGCGACCAAGGGTCTTCGTCCCAGCACTTCGACGCGCCGCCCTCGAAGTTCTCGCGCGCGCCCGGAAAGACCGACTCCACCTGCCCAAGCACAAAGCTGACGCGCTCGCCCTCCGTCATCGCGGCGATTGCGCGCGCGTGCCGCCCGCCCGCGTAAGCCTGAAGTATGCCGCGGCGGCCCTCCTGGTTCGCGGTCATGTCGAAGACCTCGCCGAGCGGAAGATCCGTGCTCGCGAACCCGCTCAGGCCCGCGTCGTGCCAGAATTTTTTGCGCGACTGTAGCGAGACGCGCGCGGCAGAGAAGTAGGAGAGCTGCTCGACGGCGCGACGCTTCCCCTCCGAGAAGGGCGGCGAGACCTCGACGCGCCTGAGCACGGAGAAAGGGACGGCGCAGACTAATCGGTCTGCGGCGAAAGTCTCCCGCGCGCCCGCGCGCGCGGCGACGGCGCGCACGCCGCGCGCGTCGTGCTCGATGCGGACGACGGGAGTGCCGTACCGAATCCTGTCCGAAAGGCGCGAGGCGAAGGCTTTAGGCAGGAGGTCGTTACCGCCCCTGACGCGGAGCCACTGGTCTGAGCCGCGCTGGTGCCAACTGTCGCGCA
>DASPKR010000221.1:0-5563 GCA_035627975.1 Pyrinomonadaceae bacterium
CCGCGTCGAAGCCTAAGAGGGGGGCGTCGTCCGGGGGCGGCGCGGCCTTCGCGGGCAGCAGAGAGCATAGGAGCAGTAGCGCGACTGCGGCGCGCGTTCGGCTTTGGCGCATCGGGCGGCCTCCGGTTTTGGAGTTTGAAAGACTTGCGGCGGCGAAAGCGCTCCGGACTTTATTACAGAGCGTCGCGCGCCTTCAAGGGCTCGGGCGCTCGCGCCCGCCGGCCTTGACCGCTTCTGGCGGGTGCGGTACGAATGGCGCCGCGATTTCTCGAATGACCGAGGAGCCGGGAGGCAAGCGCGTTGACCATGCACAGAGCGACGGCCCTTCTTTTGGCCTTCTTCATCTTCGCGGCTACCCCCGCGGCGCTCGCCGCGCCCCGACGCGCTGACGCCATGAGCGCCGCCGAGAGGCGCAGGATGGCGGCCCGCGTGCGCTCGGAGTTCCTGCACGCGTGGCGCGGCTATAAGAAGTACGCTTGGGGCCACGACGACCTTCGGCCGCTTAGCAAGACGCACCACGACTGGTACGGGCAGCCCCTCCTGATGACGCCCGTTGACGCTCTCGACACGATGATACTCATGGGCCTCAAAGAGGAGGCCGACGAGGCGAGGGAGCACATCGCCGCCAACCTCTCGTTCGACCGGGACATCTTCGTGCAGAACTTCGAGGTCACGATACGCCTTCTCGGCGGGCTGCTCTCCGGCTACCAGCTCACGGGTGACAGGCGGCTCCTCGCGCTCGCGGAGGATTTGGGGGCGAGGCTGCTGCCCGCCTTCGACTCGCCGACGGGGCTGCCCTACAGGTTCGTTAACCTCAGGACGGGGAAGACGCGCGGCCCCGTCACCAACCCGGCCGAGGCCGGCACGCTGCTCGTCGAGTTCGGCACGCTCGCGAGGCTCACGGGCCGGCGCGCCTTCTACGACAAGGCCAAGCGCTCGCTCGCGGAAGTGTACAAGCGCCGCTCGCCCCTCGGCCTCGTCGGCCAAAGGATCAACGTCGAGACGGGCGAGTGGGCGAGCACGGCCAGCCACATAAGCGCCGAGATAGACTCCTACTACGAATACCTCCTGAAGTGCTGGCTGCTCTTCGGCGACGAGGACTGCCGCAGGATGTGGGCCGAGAGCGTAGCTGCCGTTAACAAACACCTGGCGGACGAAGTGCGTGGCGAGCTGTGGTACGGCCACGCCGAGATGAGCACGGGCAGGCGCACGGCGACCCGGTTCGGCGCGCTCGACGCCTTCTTCCCCGCCGTGCTCGCGCTCTCGGGCGACCTCCGGCGCGCGCGCCGTCTGCAAGCCTCCGCCTTCAGGATGTGGTCGAAGCACGGCGTCGAGCCCGAGGAGTTCGACTACAGCACCGGCGAGGCCGGCGACGCGGGCTACCCGCTACGGCCCGAGATAGTCGAGTCAACCTACTACCTGCACCGCCTCACGCGCGACCCCGAGTACCTGCGCATGGGCGAGCGCCTATTCGAGGACTTCGTTCGCCACTGCAAGACCGACGAGGCATACGCCGCCCTCAAGAGCGTTGTGACGAAAGAGAAGGCCGACTCGATGCAGAGCTTCCTCTTCGCCGAGACATTCAAATACTTCTACCTCCTGTTCGCGCCGCCGAGCACGCTCGACTTCGACGGAGTCGTCTTCAACACCGAAGCCCACCCGATAAGAAAGCCCGAGCGGCCGAAACGTCCGGGCCGCCGTCCCCGAGCGCTGAGCCGTCATTCGGATTTGAGGGAGGCCATGTCTATCGAGAAGCGGTACTTCACGTCTGACTTGAGCAGCCTTTCGTAGGCCTCGTTGACCTTCTGGATGGGGATGACTTCCACGTCGGCCGTGATCCGGTGCACGCCGCAGAAGTCGAGCATCTCCTGCGTCTCTGCGATGCCGCCGATGAGCGACCCCGAAAGGCTGCGGCGCCCGAACAGGAGGCCCATGCCGGCGAGTGCAAGAGGCTTCTCCGGGGCGCCTACGAGGGTGAGCCGGCCGTCGCGGCGGAGCAGGTTGATGTAGGCGTTGATGTCGTGCTCGGCCGAGACGGTGTCGAGGATGAAGTCGAAGCTGCCGGCGTGCTTCTCCATCTCGTCGGCGTTGCGGGATACGACGACTTCGTCGGCGCCGAGGCGTAGCGCGTCCTCCCTCTTGCCGGGCGAGGTGGTGAAGGCGACGACGTGCGCCCCGAGCGAGCGCGCGAACTTCACCCCCATGTGGCCCAAGCCCCCGAGGCCGACCACGCCGACCTTCTGGCCCGCGGCGACGCCCCAGCGTCGCATGGGCGAGTAGGTCGTGATCCCCGCGCACAGGAGCGGCGCGGCCCCGGCGGGGTCGAGGCTAGAGGGGACGCGCAGGACGAAGTGCTCGTCCACGACGATGCTGTCAGAGTAGCCGCCGTAGGTGACGCCCCCCGTATGTTCGTCCGGCGCGTTGTAGGTGAAGGTCGCGTTCGGGCAGAACTGCTCGAGGCCGTCCCGGCACTCGGGGCAGGTGCGGTCGGAGGCGACCATGCAGCCGACCCCGGCGAGGTCGCCGGGCTTGAACCTGGTGACGGCCGGGCCGACCGCGGTGACGCGGCCGACGATCTCGTGGCCGGGGACGATTGGATAGACGGTTGGCATGAATTCGTTCCACTCGTCACGCACCGAATGGAGGTCTGAGTGGCAGATGCCGCAGAAAAGTATTTCGATCTGCACGTCGCGCTCGCCGGGGTCGCGCCGCTGGATCGTGGTGGGGAGAAGCGGCGATGTCACACCGGCGGCGGAGTACGCCTTCGCGTTGTACATGGATTTATGCTCCTATCAAAATGTGGCGGGCCCCTCTGGTTCGGCCCACTTCCGTTTATGTTATCAGGGGGCGGAGAGGTGTGCGACCGTCTCGACGTGGTGCGTCTGGGGGAACAAGTCGAAGGCGCGGAGGGAAGTGAGCGCGTAACCTTCGGAGAGCAGGGCGCGGAGGTCGCGGGCGAGCGTGGCCGGGTCGCAGGATACGTAGGAGACGCGGCGCGGGCGCAGGGCGACGATGCGGCGAAGGGCCTCGGGCTCGGCGCCGGCGCGCGGCGGGTCTAGGAGGAGGAAGTCGAGGGCGCCGAGGTGCGCGGATTTGCGCGCGAGCCAGTCGCCCACGCCGGCCGTGATGACGCGCGCGTTGTCGAGGCCCGCGCCCGCAAGGTTGCGGCGGGCGTAGCGCGCGGCCGCGGCGTTGCCCTCGACGGCCGTGACGCGCCGGAAGCGGCGGGCCAGAGGCAGCGTAAAGAGGCCGACGCCCGCGTAGAGGTCGAGCGCGCAGTCGCCCGAGGCGTCGCCCACCCCTTCGGCGACGAGGGCTTCGAGCAGCGTGTGGTTTATCTGGAAGAAGCAGCGGGCGTCGAAGCGGTATCGCTCGCCGCCTATCGTGCGCGACTGCTCCGCCTCGTCGCCGTCCTCGACCGCGGGCGCGAGCGAGACGCCCGAGTCCCCGGCCACGGCCTCGAACTCGTGCGCGCCCGCGGGCAGACGTCCCTCGCCCATCGAGGCGCGCAGGCGCAGGAGCCTATCCTCGACCTCGGGCGCGGCGACTGGGCACGTGCTTACGTCGCAAACTCTGTGCGAGCCGCGCTCGTAGTAGCCGAGCGCGCCCGAGCGCGCGTCGTGCTGCCAGCGCGCGCGCGAGCGGTAGCGCCACTCGGCGGGCGAGGGCGTGACGGGGATTTCGTCGGGCGGCTCTGCGCGCGCGACACGCCGCAGGCAGTCGCGGATTATCTCGGCCTTGGCGGCGAGCTGCGCTTCGTAAGAAAGCTGCTGGAAGTCGCAGCCGCCGCAGCGCCCGAAGTAAGGGCAGGGCGGCTCGACGCGCGAGGGCGAGGGCTCCAATATTTCGACGATGGAGGCGAAGCCGACGCGCGAGCGCACCGACTCGACTCTCACGCGCGCGCGGTCGCCCGGCGCGGAGAGCGCCACGAGGATTGTCTGCCCCGAGGCGTGCGCGAGCCCCAAGCCGCCCGGCAGCACGCGCTCGACGGTGACTTCAAGCTCCGCGCCGGGCCGCAAAGCTTCGCCGCCCGCGCGCGTCGGCCGCTCGCTTCCCTTCTCCATAAGAGCAGTGACGAGCGACGAGCGACAAGTGACGGGAGGACAGCTTCCTGCCCGTCACTTGTCGCTCGTCAAAGCTTTTCAGTACGGGTACTGCTGCTGCTGGCCCGGCTCGTACTGGCCGGCGCCCCACTGCGACGGCGGGGGCGGCGCCGTGTAGCCCGTGTCGGCGTTCTCTAGCTCAAGCTCGAGGCCGCCGAGCACGCCGGAGGCGACGTTGTAGATGAGCGCCGTTATCGCGCCGCCGATGAAGCCGATGACGCCGTACATTATCGGCAGTCCTATCATGTAGAAGAGCCCGATGATGCCGACGCTTATGCCGCCGCCGGTCGCGCTGCTGCTCCCGCCCGACATGATCGCCGCGCCGAAGATTATCATTATCAGGCCGAGGGGGATGCCGATGACGAGGCCGAGGCCGACGCCTATGACGGCCTGGAGCTTGGCGAGGGAGAAGACCCCGACGCGCTTGACGATCATTTTTGCCATGACTGAGATTCTCCTTCCAGAGGGGTTAAGGTTCTTCTAAAGGTAGAACAGGCTCAGGCGCGGGACGCGGCACTCTTCGCGCAGCGTCTTCGCCAGAAGGTTTTCGAGCGTCTGCTCGTAGGTGGTGCGCTCCATTCGGCCGCGGTACTGCCGGAGCTGAGCCTCGGCCTCCGCGCGCTTCGCTACGAGAGCTTCCGGCGGGAGCGACGAGCGAATCGCGCGGTCGAGCAGCGCCTCCAAGTCCGTGAGCGAGCCTTCGAGCAGTTCGGCGTCGGGCCGCGCGGCGGCGTTGAAGTCGGCCTCCAACTCTCCCAGCCTCGACGCCGCGCGGGCGAGAGCTTCGGTCAGAACGTCCCCGCCGGTTCTTTCCGCACGCCCGACGGCCGCGCGGGAGAGCGCCTCCCGGCTGTCTGCCAGGTGCGCCGCGATGACCTCGCGGGGGAACGGCAGCCCGCGCGTCTCGTTCGCTCCCGGCTCGTCTTCGCCCTCGGCCGTCGCGCTCGCGCCTCGCTGCGACTCCAGCCACTCGGCGAACTGCGCCTCGACCTCTTCCTGGCAGTAGTAGAGCGACTTGACGCTGCGGTTGCGCGGCCGCGACTCGTATGAGTCGAACGCCGTCTCGATGCCGCGAAGGACGACGTGCAGCGGCACGCCCATCTGCTTCCAACTGTCCATCAGCGCCCAGTCCATAGGGCTCAGCAGAAGGTGCTTGCCCCGGCGGCGGACGAAGGCGTCCTCGATCTCCGTGAAGTAGTTGAAGTAGTTCAGCGGCGCCGCGGGCCGCTCTGCCTCCGCGCGCGCCCCTTCGGTGGTGCTCATCGCTCGTTCGTTTGACCGGAGTACGAAAGCAGGGTTTCGGAAGCTTCGGAAAGACCGGACGGCCCCAAGCATGAACAGGCGGCGGCGTTTAGTCAAGAGCCAGCCGCCTGGCGTCTGCTTCTTTCGTGGACGAGGCGCAGGCCGTCGAGCGTGAGCGTCTTGTCAACGACTTCGATGAACTCGGAGGCGGTGGCGAT
>DASPKR010000222.1:0-2761 GCA_035627975.1 Pyrinomonadaceae bacterium
AGGCCGGCAGAATTGACACCGCACCGCGCACGCCTTAATCTCCTCCGTGTCGGCCGAAGCCGGCGGCCCGCCCGTCCCCGACTCGCAACGGCCCACGCCGCGGAATTTTTCCGGAACGATAATTCCCTTCACGTAAACACCTAAGAGGGACAGCCGCGATGAGAGTTTTACTGAGTTTGTGCGTGGCCTGCTTGCTGCTCGCGCTCGCCCCGCAGGCCGCGCGCGCCCAGAAGCAGACGGCGTCTAGGGAGGAGGCCGTGCACGCGCAGCTTCAAGAGCTTCTTGCCGGGGTCGGCGTCATCGTCGCGCGCGAGACGCTGCCGGCAGCGCCCTCGCGCTCCTACCGGGAGATTACCGTCGCGTGGGAGGCCGACAAGGCAGCCGCCCCAGCCATGGACGACGCCGCTCTTGAACAGAGACGGCCCGGCCGCTTCTCGCGCGCCTCTGCCCCGCGCGCGCGCGTCGGCTCACTCTCGCGCCAGCGCTCGCTAGAGCTTTCGCCCGAACAGCTTCTCGTCGTCGCCGTTGACGGAGCGGGCCGCATGAAGTGGTGGAGCCTAGTCCCAGACCCGCGCGTCATACGCGCGGAGGCGCCCGGCCCCGACGGCGTGCTGGCGGGGCAGACGCTTTTGCGCGAGTCCGCCGAGCTTTTGCTCGCCTTCCCGGACGACGAATCCGTCACGGAGCTTCGACTCTACCACCCGCGCCCCGAGGGCGGGCGCTTTACGTTGGAGCCCGTCGCCGCAATCGCCGCGCGCTAAACTAGCAGGTTCCCCCGAAGCATTAAGGCAGGCAACATGAAATCCCCCGCCCCGCCCCTCAGAGCAATTCTTCTCCTCCTCGCCGTCGCGGCCCTCGGGCCGGCGGCCGCCGCCGAGCCCGTTGAGACCATCGAGAACAACGGCGACCCCTTCAACCGCATTGACGTGGTCATCGTCGGCGACGGCTACGCGGCCGCCGACATGGAGAAGTTCCGCACGGACGTTCAGCAGTTCGTCCTCGCCATGTTCGACGACGAGCCATTGAAGGAGTACCGCCGCTACTTCAACGTCCACCGAGTTGACGTGGTGAGCGCGCAGTCCGGGGCGGATCACCCCGAGAACGGCTCCTTCCGCAACACGGCCTTCGACGCCACCTACAACTGCTCGAACATACAGCGGCTCATCTGCGTCAACATTGGCAAGGTCAACACCGTAGTCTCGAACAGCCTGCCGGCCGGGCAGCGCGAGCTGGTCGTCGTCATCGTCAACGACCCCGTCTATGGCGGCTCGGGCGGCTCGGTCGTCGTCTCCTCGACGCACACCTCGGCGGTCGAGATAGTGCTGCACGAGCTGGGCCACACCTTCGGCATGCTCGCGGACGAGTACACGTCGAGCCCGCCCACCTGCGTGAACACGGTCGAGCCCGTACAGGTCAACGCCACGCGCGCGACCACGCGCGACGCTCTCAAGTGGGGCCACTGGGTTGCGGCCTCCACCCCCATCCCGACCACGCAGCCGACGACAGCCACGCCCGGCCTATACGAGGGCGCGCGCTACTGCACGACGGGGCTGTACCGCCCCACATTCAACTCGAAGATGCGCTCGCTGGGGCAGCCCTTCGAGCAGATAAACTCCGAGCAGCTCGTCAGGCGCGTCTATAACTTCGTCTCGCCCATAGACTCTTTCGGGCCGCTAGACCGCACCGTCACGATCCCCCGCGGCGGTCAGCAGGCCTTCAACGTCGCGACGCCTGCGCCCGCCACGCACGGCCTAAAGCTGCGCTGGCTCCTGAACGGCGAGCCGCTCGGCGAGGCAGGCCCCGCGCTCACGCTCGCCGCAGACCTCCCCGGCGCGGGCACGCACCTCTTCACACTCGAAGTCTGGGACGACACGCCGCTCGTGAGGAACGACCCCAACCAACTGCTCAGGGAGAGCGTCACTTGGCTCGTGACCGTGGGCGACCAGATTGACGACACTGAGTTCTTCGTCCGCCAGCACTACCGCGACTTCCTCGGCCGCGAGCCCGACGCCGCCGGCCTCGAGTTCTGGGCCAACAACATATACGAGTGCGGCGCCGACGATCAGTGCATACAGGAGCGGCGCGTGAACGTCTCGGCCGCCTTCTTCCTATCAATCGAGTTCCAGAACACGGGCTACCTCGTCCACCGCTTCCACGCGGCGACCTTCGCCGGGAGCCTGCCGCGCTTCCAGTCGTTCCAGGCAGACACGGCGAAGATAAGCGCGGGAGTGGTCGTCGGGCAGGCCGGCTGGGACACGAAGCTCGAAGAGAACAAGCAGGCGTTCGCGCGCGAGTGGGTCGAGCGCGCCGAAGTCTTAGAGAAACTGCCGGCCGCGATGACGGCCTCGGAGTTCGTCGCCGCGCTCTTCGCGAACGCGGGCGTCTCGCAGCCGGGGCAGGCCGAGGTTGACGCCGCCGCCGCGGCGTTCGGCGCGGGCGGGACCGAAGGCCGCGCCCGCGCCCTGCGCAGCGTCGCCGACAGCGGCTCGGTCTATAACAAGCAGTACAACTCGGCCTTCGTGCTTATGCAGTATTTCGGCTACATGCGGCGCAACCCCGACGACCCGCCCGACACAGACCTGCGCGGCTACCAGTTCTGGCTACAGAAGATGAACGACTTCAGCCTGCGCGGCGAGGACGTGCGCAACGAGTCGGCCGCCCTCGCCCGCGTGCGCCGCGCCGAGATGGTTCGGGCCTTCATCTCGTCAATCGAGTACAGGCGCCGCTTCGGCCAGCCTTAACTTGAGCGCGGGGGAACCGG
>DASPKR010000223.1:0-4692 GCA_035627975.1 Pyrinomonadaceae bacterium
ACCGATACCGACGCCATCTCGGTCGCGCGCGCCGAGTACGCCGTCTCCAGGAAAGTGCTGCGCGTCACGGCGACGAGCACCAGCGCCTCGGCGACCCTGAGCGTCCACGTCACCTCGACGGGCGCGCTCATCGGGACGCTCGCCAACACAGGCGGCGGCAAGCACTCGGGCGCGTTCGCCTTGCCCGCGAGCCCGCGCAGCGTCACCGTCCGCAGCAGCCTCGGCGGCGCCGCGTCGAAGGGGGTGACCCCCAAGTAACCCCTGCGGCCCTCGGCGGCCTTACGCCGGCTGCGGGCGTAGGTTCGGCGCAACCGGGTGAGCCCGCCTATGGTAGAATCCGCCGAGTCAGGCTCTCGGTGCGTTAAATAAGGCCGAATTTCGGCGGTGGGGCAACGACGCGCGGCCGGGGGAGCATCACAGTCGCGTGTGAACCCGGTGATTCGCCACGAGTTATCAGGCTCGCTGGCCCGCCCCGCCGGGGCGCACGCCATCTCTGTGACGGGGGTCTGGCGCTTCCCTTGACGGTCAAAGTGGAAAGGTGTGAGTTGATGAGCAGCGACCTTCTGCTTGCCCGGATGCTGGGCCACGTGACGACACCCGATCTCAAGAGAGCGGACGCAACTGACTACGAGCTGTCGCAGGCATCCTCTGCGGGCGACACGCTCGCCTTCGAGGAGCTTTACTCGCGCCACTCGCGCCGGGTCTATTCGCTCTGCCTCCGCATGACGGCCAACACGGCCGAGGCCGAAGACCTCACGCAGGAAGTTTTCATACAGCTCCACCGCAAGCTCGGGAGCTTCCGCGGCGAGTCGGCCTTTACCACCTGGCTCCACCGTCTGACGGTCAACCAGGTGCTCATGCACTTCCGGCGGCGCGGCATAAAGCTCGAGCAGACGGCCGACGACGGCGACGCCCCCGTCCAGATAGTCGCGGGCACGGAGAACCCGAACCACATGCCCGTCGTTGACCGCATCGCGCTCGACAAGGCCGTGGATCAGTTGCCTCCCGGCTACCGCTCGGTCTTCGTCCTGCACGACGTGGAGGGACACGAGCACGAGGAGATAGCGCGCATGCTCGGCTGCTCGGTAGGCACGTCGAAGTCGCAGCTACACAAGGCCAGGATGAAGCTCAGGCAGCTTCTCAGGCAACAGAATCCCCCTCAGTAGGCTTCCAAGGGTGTCGCCTTCAAGGAGCCCCCGAGGGCGGCCCAGCGAGAATGACACCGACGCTCCGTCTCCCCGACGGTTAGAAGTTTGAAAGCGGAGCGGGCCGCGCCCGAAGGCGAGTGACGAGGGCGCGTCGGGCGCGAGAGGTTAGAAGTCATGAACTGCGAGAAGTGTCAGGAACTGCTCAGCGACTACATTGACGGCGAGCTCGCCGCGCGAGAGTCGGCCGCGGTGACGGCGCACCTCGCCGCCTGCGCCGCCTGCGCCGAGGCGAGCGAGGAGTTCCTCGCAATCGTCGAGGCCGCGCACGGCGCGCGCGAGCAGCTCTACGACCTGCCCAACGAGCGCGCCCTCTGGCTGCGCATACGCAACACCATCGAGAGCGACGCCGCCGCGGCACGCCCCGCGGCAGCAGCAGCGGCCGCCGCCGCGCCGCAGGGCTTCTGGCGGCGCCTCTTCGTCAAGCGCTGGGAGTTCACCCTGCCGCAGTTGGCGACGGGCGTGGCGGCGCTCGCCGTCGCCGTGTCGCTCGCCACCGCGCTCGGCGTTCAGTATCTTGAAACGGAGCGCCGCGGCGAAGCGGCCGTACGAAGCCGCCAGAGCATCCCCTCGCCCGTCTATCCGCAGGGCTACTTGCAGCCGCACCAGGCTAGCCTGCGCTACTGGCAGCAGCGCGTCGAGCTGCGCAAGGCGAGCTGGAACCCGCGCATGCGCGACTCGTTCGACCGCAGCATCGGCGTCCTCGACCAGGCCGTCAACGAGTCTTTGACCGAGCTGCGCGAGAACCCGCACGACGAGGTCGCCGAGGAGATGCTCAACTCGGCCCTGCGCGACAAGATCGAGCTGCTGCGGGAGTTCGGCGAGCAGTAGCGGGGCGTGCGAGCGCCCGCCGCCGAAGGCACAAAAGGGAGAGGAAACGCCGGAGCCGCGCCCGCGCCTTTTGCCCGCAAGGGGCGCGGGCGCTTCGCCGCCGGGGGGCAGTAAAAGAGTTTGACGGGAGACGCAAGGAACAACCCCTGTGCTAACCGAACGCGCCCGCGCCGGCCGGCGGCGCTCGCGCGGGCGTGCGTCTCCGTAGCCGCGCTCCTCTCCCTCCTCACGTGGCTCGCGCCCGGCGCGGCCGCGCAGCGCCGCTTCACACGCGAGTACCCGACGCGCGCCAACGTCCGCCTGCACCTGCACAACCGCTCCGGCCAGATAGAAGTCCTCGCCTGGGACAAGAGCCGCATAAAGATCACGGCCACGATGGAGTCCGGCTCGGCGAAGATGGCGCCGGAGGTGAGCGAGGGCGGCGTCGTCATAGACGTTCGCCGCGACAACCGCGACGACGTGGGCGACATAAACTTCAAGATTCTAGTCCCCGCCGACTCGACCGTGGACATAAGCACGATGAGCGGCAACATCATCATACGCAACGTGCGCGGCCAGATGGTGCGCGCCAACGTCTCGACCGCGGGCGACATAGAGCTGACGGGGATTCGCGCCTACACCGTCGTCGCCGAGAACACCATCGGCAACATCCTCTTCGACGCCGAGCTCCTGAGCGGCGGCACATACGAGCTGAAGTCAACGCAGGGCGACATACAGCTCCGCATCTCGGCCGCCTCCGGCTTCCGCCTGATGGCCGTAGCGCCCCGCACGCGCAACATTGACCTCAACGGCTTCGCCGACAAGGGGCAGTTCGAGTTCTTCAACGACAAGCGCAAGGTCGTCGGCAAGGTCGGCGACGGCGGCGCGGCCCTGAGCACCACGAACGGCCGCGGCTCCATAGTCTTCATGCCCCGCTGAAAAGCCCTCCCCTCGCCTTACTTATTGCCGACTCGCCCGGCCTTAGTGTAGCCTGCAAACGATGAAGGACTCCTTTCCGCCCGTGACGAAACTCGTGCGCGCGGCGGCGCTCGCCGCCCTTTTCGCCGCGGCCGCGCCCCCGTGCGCCGCCGCGCAGAGCGGCAGGCCCGCGAAGCCCCAGAAGGGGGCCGCGCCCGCCCCGCCCGCGCCGCTCTTGAAGCGCACGACGACGCGGCGCGAGACGCGCAGGCTCGGCTACGGGGGCGCGCTCACGGTCTTCGGCGCGCCCGAGGGCTCGCTCACGATAGAGGCTTGGGACAGGGGTGAGGTCGAGGTGACGGCCGACATAGAGCTGAGCGCCGCGACCGAGGAAGACCTGACGCGACTGGCCGCCGTCAACACCTTCATGCTCGACGAGGACTTGAACCACGTCCGCGTCATCAGCGTCGGCACGCACGACCGCAAGTACCTCAAGCGCGTCGCGCGCGACTTCCCGAAGGCCCTCGTCGGCCTTCCGTGGAAGATTGACTACCGCATAAAAGTCCCCGCGGCCGTTGACCTAGAAATCTACGGCGGGCGCGGCGCGCTCACGCTCTCGGGCGTCGAGGGCGCCGTCCGGCTGAACGCGGGCGACAGCAACCCCGCGAGCTTCACGCTCACGGGCGGCGACGTGGAGGCCACTCTTCGCGGCGGCCCGCTCACGGTGCGCGTCCCAGCGCGGAGCTGGCGCGGCCGGGGCATGAGCGTGCGGCTCGCGAGCGGCGATTTGACGGTCGAGCTGGCAGCGGGCTTCAGCGGCGACGTGAACGCAGAAGTCCTGCGCTCGGGCCGCGTGGAGAACACCTACCCCGGCCTCGCCCCGCGCGAGCGCACGCGGCCCACCGAGCGGCTCCTGCAGGGGAGGGCCGGGCAGGGCGGCGCCGTGCTCTCCTTCACCGTCGGCGACGGCACGCTCCGCATAAGGCAGGCGGAGGCCGCTTTGAGATGAGCATCAAGTCGGACAGGTGGATTCGGCGCATGGCGCTCGAGCACGGGATGATCGAGCCCTTCGAGCCGGGGCAGGTCAAGGAGGTCGAGGGCCGCCGCGTCGTCTCCTACGGTACGTCGAGCTACGGCTACGACATACGCTGCGCCGACGAGTTCAAGCTCTTCACCAACATCAACTCGACCATAGTTGACCCGAAGAGCTTCGACTCGAAGAACTTCGTTGACGTAAAGGCCGAATCCGTAGTCATCCCGCCCAACAGCTTCGCGCTCGCCCGCACCGTCGAGTACTTCCGAATACCGCGCAACGTGCTGACCATCTGCCTGGGCAAGAGCACTTACGCGCGCTGCGGCATAATCGTCAACGTCACGCCCTTCGAGCCCGAGTGGGAGGGCCACGTCACGCTGGAGTTCTCGAACACCACGCCGCTGCCCGCAAAGATCTACGCCAACGAGGGCGTCGCCCAGGTCATCTTCTTCGAGGCCGGCCCCGACGACGTGTGCGAGACCTCATACAAAGACCGCGGCGGCAAGTACCAGAAGCAGCAGGGCGTCACACTGCCCAAGCTCTGACGCTCGGCCGGCGCGCGGATAGGGCGGCGCGATGAAATGTAAACGGGCCGGCGCTCATAATCTTATGAGACGGCCTACGCGCGGCCGCTGCCTTCTGAGGAGTGATACCGCACATGCCCCTTCAAAACACTGTCCTCATCCCCATAAGCGTCGAGCCCCCGCCGCCTCCGTCCGGCGCGGA
>DASPKR010000224.1:0-4958 GCA_035627975.1 Pyrinomonadaceae bacterium
AGAAGTGATAATAGGCGGCGCGCAGGCACGATAACTTTCATAAAGGCTCCGATACGGTGCGGCTTTTTTAGCTTCTAAACTATGATTTACAGCGGCGGCCGGAGGCTTCCCCGCCCGCCGTCTGTTTAGACGCGCGGGGCCTTCGGCTGGTTGGAAAAGTTGGAGGGGCCTAGCCGGCTAGCCGGCGGCGCGCTAGCGCTGGGCTAGGAGGCGGCGAAGGATTTTGCCGGAGGGCGATTTCGGTATCTGCTCGATGAACTCAACGCGGCGAACCTTCTTGTAGCGCGCGACGCGGTCGGCCACGAAGGCCATGACCTCCTCGTGCGTGAGCCCCGCCCCTTCCTTGACGACGACGAAGGCTTTGGGGACTTCGCCTGCCTCGGCGTCGGGGCTGGGGACGACGGCCGCGTCGGCTATAGCTGGGTGCGTGAGCAGCACGGCCTCCAACTCGGCGGGTGCCACTTGGAAGCCCTTGAACTTTATAAGCTCCTTCGCGCGGTCAACGATGAAGAAGTAGCCGCCCTCGTCTGCATAGCCTATGTCGCCCGTGCGGAGCCAGCCTTCGTCGTCTATGGTCGCGGCCGTCGCCTCGGGCTGGTTCAGGTAGCCTTTCATCACCTGCGGGCCGCGGACGTAGATTTCGCCCTCCTGATTTGTGCCGACCTCTTCGCCCGTCTCGACCGAGACCAGCCTGCACTCCATGTTCGGCACGCACTGCCCGACCGAGCCGGGCTTGCTCCGCTCCGGCGTCGAGATGTGCGTGGCCGGGCTCGTCTCCGTCATCCCGTAGCCCTGTATGACGCGGCAGCCCAGTCGCTCCTCGCACTCGCGCGAAAGCTCCGCGCCGAGCGGGGCCGCCCCCGAAAATATCACCCTGAGCGCCGAGAGGTCGTATGCGCCGACGGCCGGGTGCTTCGCCAGAGCGAGTATGACTGGCGGGACGAGGTGCGCGAACGTCACGCGGTAATCCTGCATGGTCTTTAGCACCTGCTCGAAGTCGAAGCGCGGCAGCGTGACGATGGTCGCGCCGCACCATAGGCCGTGGCTGGCGATGGCGACGAGGCCGTAGATGTGGAAGAGCGGCAGCACGCAGATGAGCGTGTCGTCGTGCCAGTCGTGGCCCGTGCCTTTTATCTGCGCCAGGTTGGCGACGATGTTGCGGTGCGTAAGCATCACGCCCTTGCAGACGCCGGTCGTGCCGCTCGAATAGGGCAGCGTCACCACGTCTTCGCGCGGGTTAATGCCGACGGCGGGCGGCGCGTCGTCGCCTTCGAGCAGTGACGCGAAAGGCGTCGCGCCCTCCGCCTCGCCGAAGACGAACACCTCCTCGACGCCCAGGCCGGCTGTCGCCTCCCGCGCCTTGTCGAGCAGTTGCGGGACGGTGACGAGGTAGCGCGCGCCCGCGTCGCGCAGTTGCTTCGCTATCTCCTCGGTGGTGTAGAGCGGGTTGACGGGCGTGACGACGCCCCCGAGGGTCGCGGCGGCGTGGAAGGCTATGACGAACTCGGGGACGTTAGGGCTAAGGAGCGCGAGCACGTCGCCTTTGCGCAGGCCCCGCCGCGCAAGCCCCGCCGCCGCGCGCCTGACCGCCCCGGCGAGCTGCGCGTAGGTGACGGCGCGCCCGCTCAGGCCGTCAACCAGCGCGGGCTTGTCGCCGAGCGCGTCGGCGCCCCCCAGCACGAAATCGGTGAGCGGCAAGTCGGGGATTTCAACGTCTGGGAGGGGGCTTCGGAAGACCATGCGCGACTCCTTGAAAGAAGCTGTGAGCTACCAGCAAGGCGAGAGCTGAAAGCTGATTGCTTGACGCTCTTAATTACGACTTGCGGGCTTTCAGCGGATTCGGTAAGCGCGGCCGCTTACGACGACGATGACTTCACCGCTTATCTGCTCGGCGACGCGGCCGATTTCGGGGATGTCCGCGACGAGGGCGCGGAAGGCTTCCGTGCCGCGGCGCACGCCGGTCGAAGACATGGAAGGCTTGTAGTTCACGTCCACCCACGCGCCGCCCTGCCTGCGGAAGCGGTGGCCCGCGGCCACGCGTGTCTCCTCGCGCGCCCCTTCGTCAGCCTCGGCGCCGGCGCGCGCGGCGCTACGCGCGCGCGGCTCGCTCATCGAGCGGTTCTGCCTGCGCACCTCGCGCTCCGACTTCGGCGGCGCCGCGGCGGCAAGCTCCGCGTTGTTAGAGGGCGACTGCTTGCGCGCCCGCCCACCGTCGGGCGACTGCGTCTCAACGTTCTGTACGTCCTTCACGCGGTTCTGCTGCGGGAGGTTGTAGTCGTTACGCGTGACCTCTTCGCCCTTCGCTCGGCCGCGGTCGTCTTCCTTCGACTGCTCGGGCGCGTCGCGCCCCACGGTCGGCAACGCGCGTATCGCGGCGGGCGATTCCGCGGCGGCAGAGCCCGAACCGCCTCCGGCCGCCCCGCCCGGCTGCTGCTGGGCCGTGGGAGGAGGCGGGGGTTCCTTCTCGGCCGGCCCTGCGCCCGCGGCGACGGGCGCGGGCGCCACGCCGGGCGTCGGCTCTGTGCTCTGCCGCGCCACGAGGCCCGAGCCCGTGTTTGCCGCGGCCGAGCCGTTAACAGAAGGCTGCTGAGCCGGGCTCTCGCTCGGCGCGCCGCTTGTTGCGGCCCCCGTGCCGTCGCCCTCCGGTACTGCCTGCGGGGCGGACGGCGCGGCGCTTCTGGCAGACTCAGCCCGTTCGAGCCGCGCGTCGCCGCCGCGCGAGCGCAGCGCGACGTAGGTGACGACGCCGACGAGCGACAACGCGAGCACGGGCGCCATGTAGCGCAGCCCGCGCGGGCTCAAAAGCCACACGAGCCATGCGAACGGGGACGGGCGGCGCTCCTCCGCGGCCCCCGGGCGGGAGACGACGGGTTGAGCGGCGCCCTTCTCCAAAGCGGCCCCGGCGCCCGCCGCGCGCGCGAGCACGACGGCCTGCGAACGGCACTCGTCGCAGTCGGCGAGGTGTAGCACGGCCGCGCCGCGCGCAGCCGCCGGCAGCACGTTCTCGGCGAAGGCGCTCAACTCGTCCGCGTCGAGATGGGCCGAGGCGGCTTCGCGGCGCACGGCCCCGCCTGCGCGCGCGTGGCGCCGTAGCAGGGTGTCGAGCTCGTTGTCGAAGTCTCTTGCCATCTCTAAACGTCAGAACTTAAAACTCGCGCCGCAAGGGCGCCCGGTCGTTGAACGCGCGCGGGGGCGCGAACTTGCGCCGGGAGCGCAGTCACTCGAAAGCCTCGTCGCGCTTCTCGACGGACGTTGCCGCCTCGGCCGCCGTCAGCATCGAGCGGAGGTCTGCGTCCGTCGGCGAGCGCGCGACCTCTGAGAGCGTGCGCGCCGTCTCCTCCCTAGTCCAATTTCGCTCGCCCACGAGTATCGCCTCGACGCGCTTGCGAAGCTCGCCGTGCAGCTTCGTCAGCCTGCGGCTCGCGGTCGCTTCGTGCACGCCCAGCACCGCCCCCGCCTCTTTCAAACGCAGCCCGTCGAAGTAGTAGAGCTTGACGAGCAGGCGGTCTTCGCCAGCGAGCTCCGACATCGCGCGGGCGAGCGCCGACTCGACCGCGCGGCCCGCTTCGGCCTCCGCGAGAGAGCTTTCCGGGTCGGGCGGCGTGCTCGGGCGCCAGCCGTCCGCCTCCGCGTGCTCTTCCTGCGCGGCGCGGTCGAAGTCCGAAGCCTCTTCGGTCTGCACGAGCTTCGCCGAGCGCCTGTGGCGGTCAACGGCTAATTGACCCACGACGGCGCGCAGCCAGCCGCCGAGGCTCCCGCAGCCCGAGTAATAAGCGAGCTTGCCGGCGGGCCTGCCGTCTTCACGCTCGCGAAGGCCGTAAAGCTCGGCCCAGACCGACTCGGCAAGCTCTTCCGCCTCGGCCTCCCCCGCGCTCGCCGCGCGCGCCGCCGAGAGCACCGTCGGGCGGTAACGCCCCATCATGTCGTCCCAAGCGCGGTCGTCACCGCGCTCGCAAGCGACGACGAGCAGAAGCTCCTCGGCGTGCAGCGAGTCTATGAACCCCGCGGCCTCCTTCGCGGAAGCGTCGGGGCGATGGCGCAGCAGGTACTTGTCGAGCGTGGCGCGTACGCGCGCGGCGAGCGCCGCGGCGTCTGTCTTGTGGGCGGCGCCCGCGCCCGCCAGCATGCGCCCGACGCCCTCGCGCACGATTTGTTCAAAGTCTGTCGGCATCCACCATCCGCCGTAGCCAAGATGCCCCGCCGGCCGGCCCATGCTACCACGAACGCGCACGCGCGGGCTCACAACTTCCGCTTTGACACTCCAAAGGGGCTGGGATATGTTCAAGCGGTCAGCATTCGGCTTTCAGCTCCTGTTTTTGCTGAAAGCTGACCGCTGACTGCTGAAAGCTCCCATGCTCCGCGTCACCGAAATCTTCCGCTCGATCCAGGGCGAGTCCACGCACGCCGGGCGCCCGTGCTCGTTCGTGCGACTCACGGGCTGCCCTATGCGCTGCACCTGGTGCGACAGCGAGTACACCTTCACGGGCGGCGAGCGCGTCTCCATAGACGATGTGATGCGGCAGGTGCGCGCCTTCGGTTGCCAACTCGTCGAAGTGACGGGCGGCGAGCCGCTCGCGCAGCGGGAGGCGTTCGAGCTGATAAGGCGCCTCTGCGAGGAGGGCTTCGAGGTGCTGGTCGAGACCGGCGGCTACGTCTCGACCGAGGGGCTGGACGAGCGCGCCTCGGTCATACTCGACGTTAAATGCCCCGCCTCCGGCGAGTCCGAGCGCAACCACTGGCCGAACCTCGAGCGCCTGCGCGCAGACCGCGACGAGGTCAAGTTCGTCGTCGCCGGCCGGGACGACTGGGACTACGCTCGCGCGGTGATTGAAAAGTACGACCTGACGGAGCGAGCGCGCGCCGTGCTCGTCTCGCCCGTCTGGGGCTCGACGGATTTAAAGGAGCTGGCCGAGCTGGTCGCGTCCAGCGGCCTTGACGTTCGCATGCAGTTGCAGCTT
>DASPKR010000225.1:0-5887 GCA_035627975.1 Pyrinomonadaceae bacterium
CTTGATGGCTTTGTATTTCCTCAGAATCTCTATCGTCTTATCGAGGGGGAGGGCTTCGGCGGTGTTGCCGTCGCGCCCTCTGACCGTCGTCGCGCGGAAAAGGGAGTTGTAGATCGCCTCTTCGGTGGCCTCGACGCAGGCAAGGAAGAGGGGCGAGAGCGCCTCGTTAGGCAGAAGCTCGACGCGGCGCATGGCCGTCTCGCCGTGGCGCAGGCGGAGCTGCGGTGCGGTCGAGAAGGCTATGACGTAGTCGCCGCTGCCGTGAGTGGAGGGCGAGCCGGTGCGCGCGAGCCCTAGCATCGCGCGCGCGGCGAGGCGGCGCAGCGCCGGAGAGTCGAGCGGCGCGTCCGTCGCGACGACGATGATGACGGAGCCGTCCGCGCGGTCGGAAGTCTGTGAGACGGAAGAGCGGGGCGAAGCCTCAAGCTCTTCCCTCAAATAATACTTCCCCAACTCGCGGCCGACGGGCGCGCCGCCGACGGTGAGCACGCCGCCGAAGTTCGTCTGCACCAGCACGCCCACCGTGTAGCCGCCGCGCGCGGCGGGCAGCACGCGCGAAGAGGTGCCGATGCCGCCCTTGAAACCGAAGGCGACAGTGCCGGTGCCGGCGCCGACCGAGCCCTCGCCCACCTCGCCGCCGCGCGCGCCCTTGAGTGCGGCGAAGACCTCCTCGCGGCCGACGTGCCGGCCGCGTATGTCGTTCAGGAAGCCGTCGTTCGTCTCGGCCACGACGGGGTTGACCGAGCGCACGTCCTCGTTGCCGGCTAGCGCGAGCATCCAGTCCATGAGCGCGTCGGCGACGCGCGGCACGTTGAGCGTGCTCGTCAGAAGAATCGGCGTCTCCAGCTCGCCCAGTTCGCCCACCTGCGTCGAGCCCATGAGCTTGCCGAAGCCGTTGCCGACGAAGACGGCGGCCGGCACCTTCTCGCGGAAGAGGTTGCCGCCGTGCGGGACGACGGCCGTCACGCCCGTCCGCACGGAGTCGCCGCGCACGAGCGTCGCGTGGCCGACGAGCACGCCGGGAACGTCCGTGATGGCGTTGAGCCTTCCGGGGCGCATCACGCCGACCGTGAGGCCGACGTCGCGCGCGCGGGGGCGCCCGCCGCGAATCTCCGTCTGTGACATGACGGGGACGAAGCTTAGCAGAAGGGTGAGGGCCGCGCGGGAAGTTTTTGTCGTCGTCATCATCTTCAGGTGCAGGGGCCGCTGAAGCGGACTACGTGCGAGCCGCCGCCGCGGCGGAAGCGCAGGAACGAGAGGTAGGCGTTCTCAGGGTCTTCGGGGAAGTCACTTATCCACTCGCCCTCCGGCCCCGTGACCTCCTCCCTCAAGACGAAGCGGGGCCGCCCGTCATCTGACAGCTCCAGCGCCAGCTCTCCGAGGCCGAGGTCTTCGTAGAAGTCGAGGTAGAGCTTGCGGCCGTCCGCCGAGACGCCTACGGGGATTGTCTGGTAAGGCATCTGCCACGTGCGCAGGACTGTTTTGAGGTCTGGGCCGACGAGGTGCGCCTCGTCGAGGGAGAAGCCGCGCGGGCGCAGCAGCCTGCGCGCGCGCCCGCCGAGGACTGCGACCATCTCGCGCGGCGTGACGCGCAAGGCGGGGACTGCGACGAAGCACTCGCCGCACATGCCGGCGTGGTCGCCCGCGTCGAGCCGCACGGGGAAGCGCGCGCCCCGCGCGCCCTCGAACGTGTAGTCGAAGACGAGCCTCCCGGTCTCGGCGTCGGCGACTCGGAGCGCGCGGGAGCGGTTGGCCTCGACGATGTCGCAGGCGTTGAAGATGTAGTCGAGCCCTTCGCGCGCGAGCATCGCGTTGGCGCGCCGGGCGAGCGAGCGCGCCGACGCGCGCGGCCGCGCCTTCTTCCACTCGGCCAGCCTCTGAAGGACGTTCGAGGGGCGGAGCAGCGGTGCCGTCCCCCGGCGTCGCGCCGCCGAGCCCTGCGCCTGCGCGGGGGAACTCAAAGACGCCGCCAGCGCGAGCAGCAGCGCCGCCGTCAGCCCCCCGCGCTTCCGCGCGGAATCGTTTCTTCGTCTCCCCTTCACGGAGGGGATTATACGACGGCCGGCGCGGGCGGGCCGAAAGACTTAAACCGCCCTGCCCGGCGCTGCCGCCTTCTCGCTCGCGGGGCGGCCCGAGAGCGAGTTGGGGGCGTCTAGGTGTGCGCCGTCGTCAACGCCCACGCCGAGGCGGTCAACCAGCTCGCCGCCGAGCCAGCCCGTCAGGCCGGCGAGCGCGAAGCCCGCGAACGAGAGCGCGAGCGCCGCCGTCGTGGGACGGCGCGTGAGCGCGACGGCCGGCGCCGTGTAGCGCAGCCAGAGGCTCGCCGCGAACAGCAGTAGCACCACGACGTTCCCGAGCCCGTGCGTCATGCCGATGAAGCGCGCCCGCGTCCCCTTCGGTATGGCGAGGTAGTCAATCACCCCGAAGGGCGCGGCCGCCAGCCCGCCGACGATGCCCGCCGCGATCATCCAGAAGGCCACGAGCGCCATCTGGTCGGACGTGGCGGCGTCGCCGGTGAAAAGGTAGATGATGTCGAAGACGGCCGCCGTCGCCAGCAGCCCGAACGGGAAGGGTATGAGCATCTGGTGCGCCGGATGCCCTAGAATCTTGGCCCTGCTCTCCATGACAGTTTCCTCCTCACCCACGGGATTCAACGCCAAAAATTTGTCCCCCCGTTGACGTTAGTCTTGAGCGGGAGTCACGGGCGGCGCTCCCGCGGCGCGGGGCGCGTGGTGTATCGTTGGGCGCAAGGGCGAGGGTTTTAGGGGAGATCAAGGAACTTCGGAAGGAGCCGCAGGGGATGGGCGAGAAGAAGGGCGCGGGAGGCGGCGGCGACGACAAGGCCGAGCTGCGCCGTCAGATGGAGGAGGCGCGCGAGTCCATAAGCGAGACCGTCGCGGAGATAAAAGCGGTCGTCTCGCACGAGTACGAGGAAGTGCGCGAGAAGGTCGAGACCGTCAAGGAGGGCGTGAGCGAGGTGCTCGACTGGCGCGAGCAATTCGAGCGCAACCCTGTCGTGTGGGGCGCGGGCGCCGTCTCCGTCGGCATACTCATCGGCATCGGCCTCGCGAACGTCTTCGACGAGGACGACCCCGCGGGCGGCGGCCGCCGTAAGTCGAAGCAGCGCGGCCCCGGCTCGCACATTTTGAGCGAGCTGACGGGCCTCGCGGACGCCGTGATGCCGACCATCTCCGGGAAGATTAAAGAGCTGTTCGGCCTGGACCTCGGCGAGTACCTGCGCACGGAGCGCGAGCGCCGCTCCCGCGCGGCCCGCACGCTCGCCTCCGCGCCCAAGCGCGGCGCCGGGAAGGGCGCGGCGAAAAAGCGCGGCACCGGAAAGAAGGGTAGCGGGCGCAAGGGCCCGGCCGGCAAAAAACAGGGCGCCGGCAAGCGCGGCGCGCGTGCGCGCAAAGCCCCTGCGAGAGCCTAGAACTTTACCGCGAGCCGCGGCAGCAGCTCGGAAGAGATTAGCCGTGGGTGAGCCAGAGTCGGTCGCGCCTCTGGCTCACCCACGGCTAGTTTTCGCGGCCCCTGCCGGGGCCTCACTGCCCGGCGAAGCGCTGGTTGTACTCGATGGACGAGATGAAGGCTTTAACCATCTCGGCCTCGATGTAGTTGCCGCCGAACTGTTCGAGCTTAGAGAGCCAGAAGCGGAAGCCGCCGTCGTCGGGGTCGCGGCGCAGGTAGCCGAAGTACTGCATCATCACGAAGGCCGGGTTGAACTCGCGGCGCGCGAAGTCGGCGTCCTCGGCCACGCGCCTTAACGCCGCGCCGCGCGTGAGCGAGCCGCCGTTCAAGCCGGCGACCAGTTCGTCCCGGAGTTGCGCGTTCGAGCCGAGCCCCGCGTTCGCCATGAGCGCCGTGACGAACTGCTCGTTCGTCATCCCGTCGTAAGCCTGTTTGAAGGCGGGCCGCGCCGCCCATGCTTCGACGAAGGCGCGCTTGTTCTCTTCGAGCTTCTGCTGCCACCCGGCGACCCCGACGACGAGGCCCCGCCCCGCCTCCTGCGTGTCGGGCATGAACTCTGCCATAGAGGGGCGGTTCCCGTAAGAAGCCTTGTAGAGCCGCTCGACGAAGTAGCCGGTCTGCTGGAACTCTATGGAGAGGAAGAAGGCCGCAGAGACGTTTATGCGCTTCGCCTCTATGCAGCCGACGTCTGTGCCGCACTCCGCGAGCTGGCCCGACCAGAAGCGCAGGCCCCCGTCGTCGGGCTCGCGGTTGAGGAAGTCGTGGTAGTGCTGGCGGACAAAGAACGTGGGGTCGTCAACGGGGTTGCCGGCCGAGGCGGCGGTGTCGTTGTCAACGACCGTGAGCATCGCGCTCGCCGTCTCGCCCAGAGAGCAGCCTGACGGGCTCGACAGCGAGACGCTTATCTGCTCGTCCTGCTCGACTATCGCGTCGTCCGTGAGCAGAACCGTGACGGGCTTCGTCGCCTCGCCCGGCGCGAACCGGAGCGTCCCGCGCGCCGCGGTGTAGTCGGAGCGGTCGGAGGCGCTGAAGTCGGTCGTCTGGTACTCGACCGTGGCCTCGCTTGACAGGTCGCCGGAGCGCGCGACCTCGAAGGTGGCGCTGCCGGCGCTCTCCGCCACCTTCAAGTCGGCCGTCACGAACTGCGCGCGCGCGGCCGTCGTGCCGGAACCCGAGTTGCCGCTCCCCGAACTCCCGCCAGAGCCCGACGAGGAGTCGAGCGGCCGCGACATCGAGAGCGAGAAGAGGTAGGCTTCGAGCGCGTCTATGTCCGCGGCCGACAGGTGCGAAGTCTTGCCGTGCGTGTCTTTAATCACGCGAACGCCCGACGCGGCGAGCGCGGAGTTGATCTGCCCGCCCGAGACGAGTGGCGCGAGGTTGTTGGTGCCGAGCCGGTCTATCTGCGGTTTGCCGTTCTCGACCACGGTGGGGCTGTCCAGGCTGACCAGGACAGGCCCCATGCCGTCGCCCGCGAGCGCGCCCGTGCGGTCGGCCACGGTGATCGGGACTTCGGTCGGGAGGTTGTTGCGGCCGCGCCGGTGGTCTGAGCGGACGGTTCGGAAGTTGAAGCCGCGCTCGCCCGGCCGGAGGTGCGGCGAGTCGGGCGCGAGTATGACTTCGCGGAACGTGTGCGCGAAGCCGTGGTGCAGGTATCGCGGGACGGCGTCCCAGAAGGTGCGCAGGTGCTTGGTGTTCCGCGACGAGAAGTTCTGCGGCGTGCCGACGTCCTGCGGCGGGCCGAAGCGCACGAAGAAGTAGTCGTTCTCGGGGCGGAAGAACGGGCCGTCGCCGTCAACGGTCGTCTCGGAGATGACGCCCGGCTCGTGTATGTTGAAGTCCTGGAACGTGTCGTCCAGCACCCCGTTAGTGAACTTGTTCCCGTTGTGGTGGCAGTCGGCGCAGCCCGCGCCGCCCTGGCTAACCTTCTTCGTGAAAATCTCCTTGCCGCGCTCAACTTTGGCGGCCTCCTCCTCGTCCTCGGGGAACTGCCCCAGCGGCGAGGGCAGCCGCCTCACCTCGTTCTGCGACCAGAGGATTTGCAGGTAGGCCATGTCGTAGTAGCCGACCTTGAAAGCCTTGCCCGAAAGGTCGTCGCGGCCGACGGCGCGCGAGTCCTCCTCGGTCTTCCTGAGCACGTACTCCTCGCGCGCCTTGAAGCGGTCTTCCGCCTTCGCCTGCGGGAAGAGCGGCGTCGGGCCCCTCTCGCCGAGCAAGACCTCGCCGTTGCAGGCCGAGGCGTAGGCCATGAAGTCGTTGTTCAGGCCCTCGTACCACTCGGGCCAGTTGTCGGAGATGTCCTTGTTCTGCGGGCAGACCTTCGTGCCGCCGACGGCGTTGGCGGCGACGTTCCACTGGCAGCCGTCCTGCCGGCCGTCCCAGTGGCAGAAGCCGCAGGACTTCTGCCCGTCGTCCGAGTAGG
>DASPKR010000226.1:0-3073 GCA_035627975.1 Pyrinomonadaceae bacterium
TCCCCGTCCGTCCGGGCGCGAGCGTGACCGTGCAGCCGCGCGGCAACCGCCTCGACCTGGTCGTGAGCGGCGGGCAGGGCGGCGCCTTGAACGTCGAGAATTTCGAGACGGGCAGGCAAGCGGAAGAGGGCGGTGAGGAAGAGCGCGATGGCAGGCGCCCGCGCGCCCGCGCGGCTGCGCGGGGGACGGCCGCGCCAACGCGCCCGCGCGAGATGCCGTCGCAGGCTTCGCGCGCGGAGTCGCCGCAGCCCTCGGGCCGCCACGACAAGAAAGAGCGGGGCACGCAGACTGACGCGGAGCACGCGGCCGGCGGCGCGCCCAAGGGCGCGACACAGCCCGCCGAGCAGCCCGTCGCGGCCGGCGCGGGCGGCGACGCCCCGCCGCAGCAGGAAGCATCTGCCGTCGCGCGAGCGAGCGAGCCGGAGGTTCTGATTGCGCCCGCGCAGGCTGCGGCCGCCGAGGGCGTGAGCGTGGGCTCGCTCCTCTTCTCGCTGCCTTCGCTCCTCGGCATGCTGGGGCTCGCGCTTCTCGGCGCGGTGCTCTTCGTCATACGCAGGCGCCGCAGCGGCGAGGCCGAAGAAGACCTTTCGCTGCCGGAGTCGGGCAAGGACGAGGCCCGGCAAGAGAAGGGCGGCAGGCGGCGCGCCGACGCCGCGTCGGGCTTGACGCCTAAGTCCATCCCCGTCTTCGACCAGTTCAAGGGCGACCGCCGCAAGTCGAGCGTCACTGTGCCTTTCGAGCGCCGCAGGGCCGGCGCCGGCGCCGAGGACGAGGCGACGAGGCAGCAGAGGCTCGAAGGCGCTCAGCGCTCGGGCGACTCGGTGGAGTCGAGGCTCCTGAGCCCGGCCGTCCCGTCGGTGCTCTTCGGCGCGTACCGCATCGAGCAGGAAGTCGGCCGCCTAGTGCAGGGCCTGTCGCACAGCATCGAGGTGCTCTCGTCGCGCGCGCCGGACGACCGCCGCGCCATAGAGGCTTCGCTCATCAAGGCGATGCGCTCGCCCGACGTTGACGAGGACGGGCAGAGGCGCGCGCGCATGGCGCTCGAGGACTACGGCTTCGTCGCGCGCGAGTGCGCTTCGCTGCTGCTCAGCCACGAGAGCTTCGAGCGCGCGACGGCCGCGCGCACGCTCGGCGAGATGAAGTCGGGCCACGCGCTGCCGTTCCTGACCGAGTCGCTCTACGACGCCGACCCGGTCGTGCTCACGGAGGCGGTGCAGAGCCTCGGCGAGCTGGGGCTGCCCTCGGCCATCGGCGCTCTCCTCGACGTGGCACGCCGCCACCCGGAGATTCCCGCCTCGATATTGGAGCCGGCGCTCACGGCCTGCTCGGTCGAGACCATAGCGATGCCCTGGATGGCCCCGGCCGAGGGGCGCGCCTTTGCCGAAGGCGCGGAAGAGTTCACGGGCGAGATAGAGTCTCTGGAGCCCGCCGCCCGTTACGAGGAGCTGCCGGAGTGGATAGAGGACGAGTCGCTCGCCTCGGCGCTCGAAAGGCTCGACGACGAGGACGCCGACTCCCGCGTGCTCTCGGCCCAGCACCTCGCGCAGTTCCAGGTGCGGCGGGCCGTCGAGGCCCTCTCCGCCCTCGCCATGCGCGACCCGGAGGCGGCCGTCCGCGCCGCCGCGGCCACTAGCCTCGGCGTCATCAACCACGAGTCCGTCTTCGTCCCCGTCCTGGTGAGCCTCGCCGACGAGTCGCGCGAGGTTCGCGCGGCCGCAGCCCGCGCCCTCTCGCGGCTGAGCTTCGACCGCGCCGACGCTTACGTCCGCGTGTTGGAGACGGCCGGCGCCGAGACGCTCTCCGAAGTGGCGCACGCGTGCGTCAAGGCGGGCCTCGCCTCGCAGGCCATAAGCCGCCTCGCGAGCGAAGACCGCCGCCAGGCTTACGAGGCGTTCTCGCTCCTCTCTCTCGTCGTCAAGGCCGGCGAGACGCAGCCGGTGCTCGACACGGTAGAGTGCCACCGCGACACGGAAGTCCGCCTCGCCTGCATAAGGCTCCTCGGGCTCTCCTACCAGCCGGAGCTGGGCAACCGCCTGATGGCGATTGCCGACAACGGCGGCGTCCCCGAGAAGGTGCGCCTCGCCATTCTCGAGGTGGTCGGTAGCGCCGTGCAGCAGGAGCAGCCGGTCGCGAACTAAACGGATGGTGACAAGGGGCTAGCCCGTATTGCATAATGGCGCTGCCAAAGGCCCGCGTCGCCCCGATTCCGGACAACTCGTGCCATGCCCTGAACTCTTACCCACAGGCCAGAAGTCACATGCGATTCAAAGCTTTCACGTCGCTCCTCGCGGGGCTGCTCTTCCTCCTACTCGCATGGCTGCCGGGCGGCGACGCCCACGCGCAGCGGCGCCGGCCCGCGCGCCCCGCGCAGCAGCAGACGGGCGACGGCTCGGGCGCGCAGGCGCCCGACCGCACCAAGCGCGTCTTCGTAGGGCGGGGGGCCGACGGCGCGCAAGGGTCGCGCGTCACCATCAAGTCCGACGACACGCTTAACGACTACTCGGCCTACCGCAGCGGCGACCGCTTCTACGTCGTGCTGCCGAAGGCGGACGCATCGGCCGTCGCGCGCGGCGGCTCGGGGCGCGGTTACTCCGACATGCAGGTTCAGCAGCGTGGCGATAATGTCGTCCTCTCCTACCGCGTGCAGCCCGGCGCCAAGCCGCGCGTCGAGCAGAAGTTCAACCGCCTCGACGTTATCTTCGACGTGCAGGACGGCGGCGCCCAGCAGCCCGCGCAGGGCGGCCAGCAGGCCGCCGAGTCGAGGCCGGCGCAGCAGCAGCAGGCGCCCGCGAGCAGCGCGCCTTCGAACACCTCTACGCCCCAGACGGCCGCGCAGCCTCAACAGCAAGCGCCCGCGGGCCGCACGCCGGCCGAAGCCGCGGCCGCGCAACAGCAGCAGCAACAGCAGGCCGACGCGGCGCAGGCGCAGCAGCCCGGCGCCGAGCAGCCGCTGACGGCCGACGCGGCCGCGCAGCAAGCGCAGTCTCCCGCGGCTTCGCCGGAGTCGGCCGCGCCCGCCCCGCAGGAGGTCGCGCAGGCCGAGCCGCCCAAGTCCGCCGCCCCCATCACCGTC
>DASPKR010000227.1:0-3950 GCA_035627975.1 Pyrinomonadaceae bacterium
CGCGAGAGCGAGCGGCTCTTGTAGGGGATGTGTATGTACTCGACGAGGCGTATGACCGACGGCGCGTGCATCGTTATCCTCGCCGAGTGGAGCATGTGGCCGTTGTGCTCCTCCATGCGGGCGATGCCCTTGAAAATCATAACGACGGCGCGCCGCTCGGTGCAGACGTTCACCGGCTCGTAAGAGGCGTTCAGGACTAAAACGCGTCCGGTCATATTGCCTGAAAGATATTACGCGAGCGTTAAAGCAAGTGACAAGCGGCAAGTCGCGGGCGACTGTGGCCCGGAGGAGACTTTACGCGCCCATCTTAACCCGCCGCCCCGCGCTTGTCACTCCTCACAAGGTTTTAAATTTGTCGGTGGCGTCAACGAGCGCCGAGATTGTGCCGGGCTCTGTGGCGGAGTGGCCCGAGTCGGGGATGACGCGCAGGTCGGCCTCGGGCCACGCGCGGTGCAGCTCCCACGCGCTCTGCATAGGGCAGACCACGTCGTAGCGGCCCTGCACAATGATGGCCGGGATGTGGCGGATCTTCCCGACGTTCTCGATGAGGTAGTTGTCAGTCGAGAAGAAGGCGTTGTTCATGAAGTAGTGGCACTCTATGCGGGCGAAGGCGAGCGCGAACTCGGGCTCGGCGAAGCGGTCTATCATCGCGTAGTCGAAGAGCAGCTTCGACGTGCTGCCCTCCCAGACGCTCCACGCCCGCGCGGCTTCGAGGCGCACCGCCTCGTCCTCGCTCGTCAGCCTCCGGTAGTAGGCCGAGACGAAGTCGCCGCGCTCCCCCTCCGGTATCACCTTCTCGTACTCCTCCCAAACGTCTGGGAAAATCCAGCTCGCGCCCTCTTGGTAGAACCAGCGAATCTCCTTCGGCCGGCAGAGGAATATGCCGCGCAGCGTCAGCGAGCGCACGCGGCCGGGGTGCGTCTCGGCGTATGCGAGCGAGAGCGTGCTGCCCCAGGAGCCCCCGAAGACGTGCCAGCTCTCTATCCCCAACTTCTCGCGCAGCTTCTCCAGGTCTTCGACGAGGTGCCAGGTGGTGTTCTCTTCGAGGCTCGCGTGCGGCGTGCTCTGCCCCGAGCCGCGCTGGTCGAAGAGGACGACGCGGTAGGCCGCCGGGTCGAAGAAGCGGCGGTAGTCGTTGATGAGGCCGCCGCCCGGCCCCCCGTGCAGGAAGACGGCGGGCCGCCCGTCTGGGTTCCCGACCTGCTCGTAGTAGAGCGTGTGTACGGGCGAGACCTGTAGCCTGCCCGTGTCGAACGGCTCAATCGGCGGATAAAGCTCCTTCATGCGCGACATGATACTAGAGGCTGGAGGCTGGAGACTAGAGGCTAGTTAAGAAGCGCCTTTCAGCCGGCTTCCCCTTCACGCGCGGGCGAGCGTGAGGACGAAGACTTCACAGGCGCCCGCGCCCTTGAGCGCCGCGGCGCAGGCCGAGATTGTGGCCCCGGTCGTGAGTACGTCGTCAACTATCAGGGGGCTCTCGTCGCGCACGAGGCGTGGCCGCACCACTTTGAAGGCGCCCTCGACCGTCTCGCGTCGCGCTCGGGCGTCCATTCCGGCGCGGTGGCGCTCGGTGTGAGAGACGCGGGCGAGGCTCCATTCGTCGAGCCTCAGTCCCCTCGCCCGCGCGAGAGCGCGCGCGAGCACGGCGGCCTGGTTGAAGCCGCGCTCCCGCTCGCGCTCCGGGTGTAGAGGCACGGGCATGACGACGGTGGCGCGGTCGAGCGGCGGCCGGCTTTGCGCCGCGGCGAGCATGCGCACGAGGCGCGCGGACGGGAACGGCTCGCGCTTCAGGTAGAGCACGGCCGCGCGCAGCGCCCCCTCGTAGATGCCGCACGAACGCGCCGCCGTAAACTCCTCGGCCTCGCACCTGCGGCAGCGGACGCCCTCACGCGCAGCCTCCGGCGCCGCCCCCTGCGCGGGCGCCCCGCACTTCCAGCACAGCGTCTCGCCGCCCGTGAAAAGCTTCGCCGCAGCCCAGCACCCGGCGCACGCCGGCATATCTGAGCGCGCCTCGACGCTCGACACGCCGCACGCGCCGCACGCGTGCGGGTAGGCGAGCGCGAGCGCCGCGTCGTAGAGCGCGCTTAAGCCCTCGATGATTCTCATAAGGAGGCTTCGGCCTGCTGGGTGGGGTCGGGCCGGGCGGCGTAAGGTTAGCACAAACGAAAGCCTCACGGCTCGTGCTTATCCGAGCCGTGAGGCCGTGAGATTTTCCAGTTCCGCGGGGCGCCTTTAGTCTTCGTCGGTGTTGAGCAGGCCGCGCTCCTGCAAGTCCTGGCACTTGAGGCAGTAGCGCGCCCACGGCACGGCGTCCAGCCGCTTCTCCTGCACCGGCTCGCCGCAGTTGACGCAGTCGCCGTACTCGCCCTTCTCGACGCGGTTGAGCGCCTCGTCTATGAGCTGAAGCAGCTTTCGGTCGTTGGCCGACATCGAGATTAAAAGCTCTTTGGTATAGGCGTTGGCGGCCATGTCTGCCGGGTCTTGCGTGGCCTCGAGGTCGCGCTCGCGGCTAGACAACTCGGCCTCCGTCACCTGGCTGAAGAGCGACTCGCGCCGCGCGAGCAGCCGGTCGCGGTACGCCTTGACTTTCCTCTTATCCATCCTTTTATACGCTCCTTATTTAACCCCTCTTGATCGTAAACCCTGTTCAATACGTCGCCCCGCGGCAGAACGTTTCAAGGCCGGGCCGCCCTCACTTCTGATAGGGGAGCCCGCGCATTATCGTGTGCGCCCGGTAGAGCTGCTCGACCAGAAGCAGCCGCGCCATCTCGTGCGTAAGCGTCAGCGGCGTGAGCGACCAGCGCAAGTCGGCACGGCGCCTGACCTCTTCTGAGACGCCCAGGTGGCCGCCCACTACGAAGGTCACCTCCTTGAGCGGGCGGGCCTGCCACGCCTCTATCTGCGCCGCAAGCTCCCGCGACCCCCAGAGCCTCTCGCCCTCAACGTCCAGCAGGACGGTGAAAGTATCAGATGCCAGAGAGCCCAGGATGCGTTTGCCCTCTTCGTCGAGGCAAACTCGCTCATCGGCCGCCCCGCTCTCGCGCAGCTCCGCCACCTCGAACCGGGCGAAACGCCCCAGCCTTTTCAGGTACTCCGCGACGAGCGCCCGCAGGTGGGCGTCGCGCGTCTTCCCTACCCAGATGAGGCGCAAACGCATAGAGCAGAGGCTAGGGACTAGGGGCCGGGGGCTAGTTTTGACCCTTTTCCCGCCGTGAATTTCACCGCCAAAAGCGTGCCCACGCCGCGATTACGTTTTTACTGGCCCCCGGCCCCTAATCCCTGGCCTCTTTCCCGTAGCGCGCGAGCTTCTCGTACAGGTTCTTACGGCTGATGCCGAGGACGCGCGCGGCCTCGGACTTGTTGCCGCGCGCGGCCGCGAGGACTTCGCGGACGTACTCGGCCTCCAGCTCCGCGAGCGTGGGCCGCCGCGCGAGCCGAGGGCCGGCCGCGGCCCTGACCGACTCCGGCAGGTCGCCCGCCCCCAGCGTCTCGGCGTCCGAGACGATGACGGCCCGCTCGACGACGTTCGCTAGCTCGCGCACGTTGCCGGGCCAGGAGTACGCGGCGAGCGCCGCGAGCGCCTCGGCCCGGAAGCCGCGCGCCGGCCGCCCGTGCTTGGCCGCGTAGGCTTCGAGGAAGTGCGAGGCCAGCGGCGCCACATCCTCGCGCCGCTCGCGCAGCGGCGGGACGTGTATGCGGACGACGTTCAGCCGGTAGAAGAGGTCTTCGCGGAAGGCCCGCCTCCGCACGGCGTCGTCGAGGTCAACGTTAGTCAGCGCCAGGAGCCGCGCGTCAACCTTAACAGTCCTGCGCCCGCCCAGGCGCTCGAACTCGCGCCGCTCTATCACGCGCAGCAGCTTCGCCTGCGCGTCCACCGACAGGTGCGCCACCTCGTCTAAAACGAGCGTCCCCTTGTGCGCCGCCTCCAACCGGCCCGGCTTTGCCTGCGT
>DASPKR010000228.1:0-5478 GCA_035627975.1 Pyrinomonadaceae bacterium
TTCGGCCGTAACACAAGGTCAGACCGGGAGCATAAAAGCCACGCTCAGCTCGACGACGGTCGGGCGCGGGCTCACAGTGACGAAGGGAACCTGCTCGCCGTAAAGCCGGGCCGGGGCGGCGACGTCCCGGCGCGACGACCAACGGGAAAGCGTAGAGGGGCGGCCAGTGGTGGCCGCCCCTCTACGCTTTCCCGTTGGCCGTCGCGCCGGGACGTCGCCGCCCCGGCCCGGCTTTACGGTGAGCAGGTTCCCTTCGTCACTGTGAGCCCGCGCCCGACCGTCGTCGAGCTGAGCGTGGCTTTTATGCTCCCGGTCTGACCTTGTGTTACGGCCGAAGTCGGGATGCCGAAGGGCGCGCTCGCGTTGGCGCCCTCCGGTATGTTGACCGTCGGCGGCGGGGTCGCCGAAGGCACCGTGGACGAGAGCGAGACTGTGATGCCGCCCGGGGGCGCGGGCCCCGTGAGGAAGACCTGCCCGGAGGTCGAGCAGCCGCCGGCGACAGTCTGAGGCGTCAGCATGATCCTGCGCAGCGTGACGACGACGGTCGCCTCGTGCGCGGAGTTGTTCGACGAGTCGGGGTCGGTCTCGTTAGCCGTGACGGTCGCGTGGTTGTGGTACTCGCCTGCGGCGCCCGGCTTTACGACGATGGTGATTTCGGCCGTGCCGTCGGGCGCGAGGTTGCTTATGTTCGCCGTCAGAGTCCCCGTGCCGCCGACCGGCGGCAGAGAGCTGAAGACGCCCTTGTTGGTCGAGGCGGAGACGAAGGTCGTCCCCGTGGGGATGGTGTCGATAATGTCAATGCCCGTGGCCGGCGAGGGGCCGCGGTTGAGCAGGCGTACGGTGTAGGTGATGTTGCCGCCCAGCGCGACCGTCTGGTTGGAGTCCACCTTCGCCACGGCCACGTCGGCGACCGCCACGGACTGCGTGTCGGTCGTGACGCTGTTGTTCGACGGGTTCGAGTCCGCCTCGTTGCCCGAGACGGTCGCGGTGTTGGTCAGCGTGCCGGTCGCCTGCGCGCGCACCCTTATCCTGACGGTGGCCTCGGCGCCGCCGCCGGAGAGCGAGCCGAGGTCGCAGTCAACGGTGCCGCCGCCCCCTGCGACGCAAGTCCCTTGCGAGGGCTCGGCGTCAACGAAGGCCACGCCCGCCGGCAGCGTGTCGGAGACCGAGACGCCGGTGGCCGAGGCGTTGCCCAGGTTCTTCACCGAAAGGTTGTAGGAGAAGATGCGCCTCAGATAGACCGGGTCTATCTTCGTCGTCTTGTTGATGGAGAGGTCTGTGCGGCACTTGCCGGAGCCGCCCGCGTTGAAGGCGGCCTCCACCTCCTCCGCGGACAGCGCACGGTCGTAGAGCACGACCTCGTCAATGAGCCCGTCGAAGTGCCTGCCGTGCAGCTCGGCGTTCTCGCCTATCATGACGGGGTAGGTGTTGGTCGAGATGAGGCCGGAGGCCGTCGTCGAGGCGTCGAGCGCGCCGTCCACGTAGAGCGCCTTGGTCGTGCCGTCGTAAGTGCCCACGACGTGGTGCCACTGCCCGTCGGCCACGTCGGTCGCGCCCGCGAGGTCGGGCCCGCCGTTGCCGGTCGTCAGCCCCGACGTGCCGAAGGCGACGTTGTTGCTGTCGCCGAAGCGGTGGAGCCGCCAGGCCGAGTCGCCCTTCGTGACGATGGCCTGCCAGTCCTTGGTGAAAGAGTCAACCTTCACCCACGCCTCGATTGTTATGGCCGAGGAGAGGTCGAGGCTGCCGGAGTGCGGGACGGTGACGGCGTCGCCGTTGCCGTCGAAGCTGAAAGCCTGGCCGACCTTGCCGGGCGCGAACGAGGCGTCGCCCACGAGCGACCCCTCGTTCGTCCCCTGTATGTCGGCCGCGTTGCCCTCGGCCGCCCACCAGCTAACGACGCCGGAGACCGGCCCCACGCACTCGTGGCACTTGCCGGCCGAGCCCGCGTCGTAGATGGACTTGACCTCTTCGGCGGAGAGGGCGCGGCCGAAGAGCTCGACCTCGTCCATCTCGCCGCCGAAGCGCGTGCCCGCGCCAGCGCCGGCCTGCCTTACGCCGAAGTAGAGGTCGTAGCTCGTCTGCGGCGTGAACGTGCCGAGGCTCTCGGTCGCGACCGCCACACCGTTGACGTAGATGACGGCCGTGCCGGTCGCCTTGTCGTAGGTGAGCGCGACGTGCTGGTAGCCGCCCGCGCTCAAGACCGCGCCGCCCGTCGCGATGCGGTGGCTCGCCCCCGTAGTGTCCACGATGTCTGCGAAGAGGGCGCCGGGAGTGGCGGCCTCGCCGCTGTCAACGTTGATGCCGAGGTGCGCGCCGACGGTGTCGGGGTCGCCCGTGTTCTTGTTCCACTCGGCGAGCTGGCGCTCGGTCGAGTCTATGGAGCCGGCCGAGGGCTTCACCCACATGTCGAGTGTGAAGCCGCCGTCGGCGCCCACGTTGAGGCTCGGCGACGCGGCGACGCTGGCGTGGTCGTCCGTGCCGTCGAGCTGTAGGGCCTTGCCGACCTTGCCCGTCACGAAGGCCGGGGCGCCGGAGAGCGTGGCCGGGTTGTTGGCCTGGTAGTCGGCGGCGTCGTCCTCCCAGCGCCACCAGCTCACCATGCCGGCGGGCGGCTCGGCGCAGGCGCTGTCCTCCGTGATCGTGCCGACGCCCTGCGTGTCGTCTATGACGGCGTTGGAGGCGTTCGTGAGGTTGACGAGGAAGTACTCGTCCGGCTCGCCCGCGTCGCCGTCGGCGAGGACGGGGACGGTTATGGTTTGCAGCACGACGCCCGGGCTGAAGGTGACCGTGCCGCCGCCGTCGGCGTAGTCGGTGCCGGCTACTGCCGGCCCGTCGCTCGTCCCGTACTGGACGGTGACGGTCTGATCGGACGGCTGCGAGAGCGTGACGGTGAAGACTGCGTCGGTCGAGCCGGAGTCGGGCTCGGCGACCTTCACGTCGTTGATGGCTATGCGCGCGGGGTTGCTGACCTCGTGCGACTCCGTGTCGGCGTCGCCGTTGAAGTTGTCGTCGCCCGCGTAGGTGGCCGTCAGGGTCTTGGAGCCCGCGGTCGTCAGCGTCAGCGAGCACGTGCCCGAGGCGACCGAGCCCGTGCAGGTGTCGCCGCTCGTGTCGTTGACCGTGATGACGACGTCGCCCGTCGGAGTGCCCGCGCCGGGCGAGACCGGCACGACGGTGAAGTTGACGCTTACCGACGTGTTCATGTCGGACGGGTCGGGCGCGTCCGAGGTGATGGTGACGGTCGTGTCTGCCTTGCTCACGACCTGGTCGGGCGAGAGCGTCCCCGTGGCGCTGTTGAAGTTGGAGTCGCCGCTGCTATAGACGGCGGTAATCACGTACGTGCCGGGCGCGAGCGCCGACGTGTTGAGGGTGGCCGTGCCCGTGTTGGCCCCGCTCGAAGAGAACGAGACCGGGCTGCCGAGGTCATTGCCGTCGGCCTTGAACTGCACGGTGCCGGTCGGCGTCTGCGAGCGCGCGGGCACGCCGACTATCACGGCCGTGAAGGTGACCGGCTCGCCGAAGGCCGTCGAGGTGTCGGACGAGGAGACGGTGACGGTCGTGTGGTCTATGGGCGTGACCGTTTCGTCGGCCGAGCTTGTGAGGTCGCCCGGGTCGTCGGTCAGGACGCTTATGCCGCCGTCGGCCGTCACTGTGCCCTGGTCCGAGACCTCCTTCGGCGTGGCGGTGAACGGGTTGGCTACCGTCACCTGGAAGGTTATCTCAAGGCTCTCGCCCGAGCGCAGTGTGCCTATCTTTATGTTTATCGTCTCGCCCGCGGCGCTGACGACCGCCTTGCCGCGCATCACGCGCTCGCGGGTCGAGGGCAGGTCGCCCTTCGGCGCCTTGCCTGTCGAGGTCGCCGCGCCGGCCTGCTTCTGCGCCGGCCGCTCGGGAGCGACGCCCAGCTGCGCCGGCTTCTGCTGATTCTGCGGGAAGGAGACGAACGGGCGCGACGTGACGCCGCCCGCCGGAGCCTCGGCCGTCTCAGCCGTGCCATCCGCCGTCGCGCCGTCGAAGGTAGCGGCCTCGGGCCCGCCCCTCAACTGCGCCGAAGGCAGGGTGGGCTGGGCGCAGGGGTTGCCCGGCCCCGGGGTGTTGACGAACCCCCCGCCGGGGCCGTTCGGCGGGGCCACCCCGACCGAGTTAGTAGCCGATACCGTGTCGCCCAGGCTCGGGTTCCTCGCCTGCAAGTAGGCGACCACGGCCGCGTTGTTGTTGTTCGCCCCCGTGTAGCCCGGCAACTGGATGGTGGTCTCCATCCTCTGGCGCACCCTCAGCCCGTCGGCCGCCGCGCTCACCGCCACGTTGTTAGATATGTCGGCGCAGATTATTCCGTCGTTGCCCGTCAGCGTCCCCCCCTGCACGAATATCCCCTCGAACCCGGACGGGTTGTCCGCCTCCACGTTGTTGCCCGTGACCGTGACGTTCAGGCGGTTGTTCCCCGAGTTGTCCTCCGCCATGTTCAAGGTCATCCCGCGGTTGGCGACCCCGTCTATCACGTTGTTCTGTATCAGCACCGTGACGGTCCCCTGCCCCAGCGAGTCCACGTCTATGCCGCTCCCGCCCACGGAGGCCGAGTTCACTACGTTGTCCGTCCCGATGGTGTTGCCCGTTATCGCCCCCTGCAGCAGCGACCCGTTCGCCGACGTCGTCTGCTGGTCTATCGTTATCACGTGCGACGTGCCCGTCGAGGCCGCCGACCTCGTGAACGACGGGTTGCTCGCTATGTTGAACTTGACGTTGGCCGACTCCTCCTGCACCACCACTATCGCGCTAGAGCCCCAGTTCGTGAACGTGCTCCCCGTCACCGTAACCTGGAAGTCCGCCGTGTCCTTCGCCGACGTATGTATCCCGTTAGAGAACAGGCTCGAGAACGAGCTCGACGAGACCGACAGCTTCGCCGCCGCCGAGTTCCACGCCTCGAACCTCACCCCGTGGTTGCCGTTAGGCGCCGAACTGGTCGAGAACGTGCTGCCGGAGATGGCGAGAGTCGAGGGCGAGACGGGCGTCCCGCCCGTCGTGTTCTCCACCCTCAGCTGCGCCTCCTCGTTGCCGCTGAACGTGGTGTTCGTGATCGAGTTCGTCCCCAGCAGGTTCAGCGCCCGCAGCCCGTCCTCCCTCACCTGGTCGCCCATGTTAAGGACGTTGCTGTTAGAGAGCGTGAAGTTGGTCACCGAGTTGAGGTTTATGCCCTCCTGGCCCCCGCCGTTCATGTCTATGTTCGCCAAGGAGAGGCCGGTGACCGAGGCGGCGTGCACGCCCGCCGAGCAGCCGGCGTTGCCGCCCTCGCCGGGCGAGATGCCGCCGCAGGCCGAGTTCGGGTTGGTGGGGTCCGCCCCGTTCGCCGTCCCGACGTTCGTCATCTGGACGTTGGAGAGCGAGACGTCGTCGGCGTTTACGAACTCGGCGGCGCGGTTCGAGATAGAGGAGAAGGTGCCGCCCGAGGCGTCGGTCGAGCCCGAGCCCGTGACGCGGAAG
>DASPKR010000229.1:0-2778 GCA_035627975.1 Pyrinomonadaceae bacterium
CCGGGCTTTTTGTCGAACAGCGCCCTGGCGGCGTACAGCCCGCAGAACCCGAAGAACACGACCGTCACGAGCCCGAGGCCCCGGACGAACGTCGCGTCGTTAAAAAAGTACGCGAACGAGCGCTCGGAGCTGACGGCCGCCGCGTCGAGGGAGAGCATCCACGCCCCGGCCGCCACGAAGGCGCCGGCCCCGAGCATGATCAGAACGAGCTTCGCCTTGCTCAGTTCGATTACCGTCTCGTCGGCTAGGTTCACGTCGCTCACGAAGCTCATTATACCGGCGGCGCGGGCGAAATCGGCGTTTTCGCGCCATTTTTTTGCAACCCGGAACGACTCGGGTTAGAATCTCGTATCAGTTCGCGAGGGAACGGCAACACAAACGAGCGGAGACCCTATGAAATTCAACATCGCACGCGACGCGCGCCCGCAGGTTCACACGCTTCTGGCCGCGACCGCCCTGAGCGTCGTGCTCTGGTACATCCCCTACGCGGAGATACTGACCTACCCGTTCCGCATATTCGTCACCTTCATACACGAGGGCGGCCACGCGCTCGCCGCGATGCTCACGGGCAACTCCGTGCAGAGCCTCGCGGTCTCGCTGGACGGGAGCGGGCAGGTCTATTCGACGGCGGGCGGCCTCTTCTCGCGCCTGTTCGTCTCCAGCGCCGGCTACCTCGGCGCGATGTCGTTCGGCGCGCTGCTGCTCTGGCTCGTGCGCCACAGGGTCAAGGCCCGCGCGGTGCTCGCCGGCTCCGCCGCGCTGATACTGCTGCTGACGGCGCTCTTCGGCTTCTTCATGCCCGTATGGAACTGGAGCCTGCCGGGGCTGTTCACGATAGTCGCGGGTGTGGCGATACCTTTGGGGCTTCTGGCCGCGGCCCGCTACCTGAGCCCGCGCGCGGCCACGTTCCTCGTCGGCTTCCTCGCCGTGCAGTGCGTCCTTAACGCCGTCTTCGACCTTCGCAACGTGCTCTTCATGTCGGCCCTCTCCGACGCGCACACCGACGCCGTCAACATGGCGCAGGCCACAGGCATTCACCAGATCGTCTGGGCCCTCTTCTGGATGGTGATAGCCTTCGTCATACTGTCGCTCGCGCTGCGGGCCTACGCCGTCTCGAAGGACAGGCCGTCGCAGCCCGATCTGCCGTTCGAGGACTCGCCGCTCGAAGTTTAAGGGACTTAACTTTGAGCCCCGAAATAATTGAGAGGTCGCCGGGAGCGCCGCACGAAACGCCTGCCGCCCCCGACGGCCTCTTCCCTTCTCCGGACGAACCGCCCGCCCCTACGCTCGGGGCGCTCCCCCTGGGCGCGCGGCTCATACTGCGCTGCCGCAAGGACTGGCGCGCGGCGGCGGTCGCGGCCTTCGAGCCCGACACGGGCCGCGTAGTCCTCTCCGTCGCCTCCCCCTCCGGCCACACATACCGCGTGCGCCGCCCGCCCGGCTCAGCCCTCTCGCTCGACGGCCCCATCCCCGTCCTCGGCGAAGGCACCTGGCGCGCCGCCTTCGCCCGCTACGACCTGCGCTGGTAACAGATTGTTTACCTTAACCTGTCGCTGGAAAACTCCTCTAAGGCAGCCGCTCAAAACTATTGCGATTTAGTTCAGTCTATGATTATGATGTCGGCTCGATGCCAGTAACGCTTCACCCGTCCCTGCTAGTCACAGCAACGAAATAGCATGATGCATGAGCATGACATGCCCCGGCCTTATCTGAAAGGCTCATCGAACGTCAAAGTTAGTAATCGGTAAAACACGCGCGCCTGAGGGTTTTCTATGCCCGCCAAGAATAAGAATATCTTCGTCATAGGTGACCTCGTTATAGATCACACCATTTACGTCAGCATCGAGTCGGAAAGGCGTTCCCATCTAAACATTGGCGTGCCGATTTACCAAGTCTTACGCCGGCTCGACACGGCGGGCGGCGCGGCTAACTGCGCTCGCATTCTTTCGGTTTTGAACGCGGGACACACCTTTCTGTGGGGGTTGATCGGGAAGTCTCACTGGGGCAGCTTCCGCTCCATACTTGAGCGCTGCCAGCTCATTGACGGAGCCCACTCCAACATAAAGTTTCGTGGCGTTCAAGACGAGACGGGGGCGCAGATGAACACGATCACACGACTCTTGGTGCCGGAGTCCGGCCCTTCGTTCGACCCCCCTTCGCCCGTAGTCCGGTTTGATGACTACGGCCACGTCCACATTTCAGAGGACAAGAGGAACACCGTCCTTCATTACCTGGAGCGTGTGCATCTGAAATACAACCTCGACGGCATCGTCCTCGACGACCTTGACATGAACTGTTTAAAGGTGGACATGGTCAAAAAGGTCGCTGACTTCGCGGCCAAACACGGCATCCCGCTATTCGTCAACCCCAAGCACGAAAAGGACAAATACAAGGACATAAAAGGCAGGGCCATCATCCCGAGCCTCACTGAATGGTGCCACCTTGTCGGACAATCCGAACGGCTCATGTACTGGCGGGATAACCTTGATCGCGAGCAGAGCCTGCGGGAGATGGCTGAATTGTCATTCGAGAATCTCGGGAACTTCGACTACCACATCATTGAATGCGGTAAGCACGGCTCGGTTCTGATCGCCCCTCACCCAGATAAACTCGATAGGTACGCCGTCTATCGGGCTGATCCACATGTGACTCAGGTGAACAACCCGTCGCCACACTTCGGCTGCGGCGATGTCCTGACGGCCATCTTCGCGATGGAGTTTTCGGAGAAGAGGCAGGGGGCGAAAACAGAGGAGGCCCTCGACGCGTTTCGGAGGGCCA
>DASPKR010000230.1:0-3821 GCA_035627975.1 Pyrinomonadaceae bacterium
CCGGTGCTTTATGTGGTGCTTGCCCGTGAAGGAGAAGACGAGGCGGCCGCCCTGCTTAATCTCCAGGTGATGGTTGCGCAGCGTCGTGACGCCGTATGTGCGGTAGCGGCGGACGCTGTGCTCGGAGCCGACGCGGAAGTATAGGTCGTTGATGAGGCGGACGACTACTGCGAGCACCTTTTCCTTGCCCAGCCCCTCGCGCGCGATGTCCTCGTTCGTCCTGCTACGGAGCGCGGCGAGCAGCTCGCCGAAGCGCTCGATCTTTTCGTACTTGCGGCGCGACCGGGCGGCGACGAAAGCGGGGCTGTAGATGCGCTGCACGCGCCCCTCTCGGTCGAGGCCGATGGCCTGTAGGGCGCTGCGGGGCGAGGGCGAGACGCGAACCTCGCGCCACGCGGGCGGGACTGCGAGCGACTTTATGCGCGCGAGCGCCGCCTCGTCGGTGACGCGCCGGCCCTCGGCCGTCTCGTACCAGAAGCCGCGAGACTTCGAGCCGCGCCTCGGCCACCAGAGAGCGCGCCGCCCGCGTGTAACAGTTCCGACCGGCGGCGACGCCGCGATGTTCTGTAGGACTGCAACTTCCGCGCTCGCCAAAGTGAAGCCTCCCCCTTGCTCTCCCGGCCCGCCACGGCCAAAAACCTTCGCGCCTGAGCGAAAACACGCGCCCCCCGTCTCTCGCGGCGCGGCGTAGGGCATCCACGCTGGCAAACCGAGTGCCGCCGCCGTCGGACGCGTGCAAAAGAGCGGGCGCGCCCTTCAATCAAGGGGTCGCGCCCGCCGTTTCTCTCCTGCCCTGGCTTTAGAAGACCTTGTGCGCGGCCTGCGCGGGCGGGACGTAGTAGAGGATGCGGTTGCAGTTGTCGCAGATGACTATCTCCTCGCCGCGCCGTATCTCGGCCATCACCTGCGGGCGAAGGGATATGAAGCAGGAGGAGCAGGAGTTGTTGCGCGCCTCAGCGACGGCGACGCCGTCCCGTATGCGGGTGCTGATGCGGTTGTAGAGCGACCTGGCGGCGGGCGGGAGCGAGTCGAGCATGCGCTGGCGCTCGGCGATGAGCGCCTCGATCTCTTCGGACTGCGCGCGCGTCTGCGCCTCGAACTCGCGCAGCCGCTCGTCGCGCTCGCCCCGCAGGCGCGAGAACTCCGGCTCGCGCTCCGCCAGACTCTTCTCGGCCTGCTCGGCCGCCTCCATCTGCTCGAGGATTTTGGTCTCTATCTCGGAGATGTGCTTCTTGGCGGCGTCGGCCTCGCGTATGGCGGCCTCGTAGGCTTTGGAGTTGGTCGAGGACATAAGGTCGCGCTCGGCCTTCTCGGCGCGGGCGCGCTGCTCCGCCATGTCCTTGTCGAGCTGGGCGCGGGCCGACCGGGCGGCGTCGCGCCGGTCTTCGAGGGCCTTAAATTCGAAGGCGCGCTGATCGAACTCGTTCTCGATCTCGGCGCGCCTTTTCGGGATGGCTTCCAGTTCTGCCCGTAGCTTTCTTATGGTCGTGTCCGCGTTCTGCAAAGCGATCAACTGCTCTAATTCCGCTTTCACTATGTCGTTCTCCTCAAAACATCAGGGCGGTCGGCGCCGGAGGGGCGCCTTCATCTATGAGCCCTCATTTTCGCAGAAGCCGCGACGGGTGACAAGCGGCCGGGAAGTTTCAACTCCCCACCTCGATGACGACCTTGCCGAACGTGGCGTTCGATTCGAGCCGGGCGTATGCGGCCTCGGCCTCGGCGAGCGGATAGGAGGAGTCGAGGACGGGGCGCAGCACACCGCGGGCGAAGAGCGGCACGACCTGCGCGGCGAAGAGCCGCACGGCCGCGGCTTTCTCCTCTACGGAGCGTGCGCGCAGCACCGTCCCCATGAGCGTGAGCCGCTTGCCCATCATCTTCCGGTAGTCGAGCGCGCCGTCTGCCCCTCCCATCGTGCCGACGAGAACCATGCGGCCGCGCGGCGCCAGGGCGTCCAAACTCGCGGCCATGTAAGACGCGCCTACGAGGTCTAAGACGACGTTCACGCCCGCGCCCTTCGTCCACCCTCGGACGGCCTCGGCGAAGGCGCCTGGGTCATCGCGAACGGCGACGCCTTCGTCCAGGCCGAACTCGCGCGCACGCTCTATCTTCTCGGCCGTGCGCGCCGTCCCGAAGACGGCGACGGCGCCTGCCGCTCGCGCGAGCTGTACGGCAGCGGTGCCGACGCCCGACCCGACGGCGTGCACGAGCACGCGCTCGCCGGGCGCGAGCCGCGCCTGCGTGAACAGCGCGTCATGCGCCGTGATGAAGACCTCGGGGACGGCCGCGGCCTCGACGAAACTCATGCCTTCAGGAATCTCGGCGACGTGGCTTTCGGGGACGACGGCGAATTCGGCCTGCGCTCCGCCCGCGGTGATGCCGAAGACGCGCTGGCCCGTCTTCCACGCGCGCGCCTCGTCGCCTAGCTGCTCGACCACGCCCGCGAACTCGAGGCCCGGAATGTCCGCGGGCGCGCCGGGCGGCGCGGGGTATCGGCCGCGCTTTTGCAAAAGGTCTGCGCGGTTGAGGCCGGCGGCCACGACGCGCACCCTCACCCTGTCGGCCGCGGCCCGCGGCCTCTCGACCTCTGCTATCTCCACACGCCCCGCCCCCTCGTGCGAGACGAACCTCAAGGCCCTCATCTTCTCGACGCCCACTCGTGCTACCCTCCTGCGCGCATATTAACACCGCGGCCGCCGCCCGCCGCCGCCCGTGGTAAAGTCGTGCGCGCAATGAAAGGGTCGGGCGGCCTCTTCGTCATCGTCAACAACGCGGCGGCGCGGGCGCGCGAGGCGTGGCCGCGCGTGCGTGAAGCGCTCACGCGCGCCGGCGTAGAGTTCTACGCGCACGAGTCGCTGCGGCCGGGCGACACGGAGCGGAGCACGCGCGCGGCGCTCGCCGAAGGCTACACGACGGTCGCGGTCGTGGGCGGCGACGGCACGCTCTCGGCGGCCGCGGCCGGCTACTTCCGGCCCTGCGAGGAACTCAAAGAAGGCGAGGAGCCGCGCCCCGTCCACGCCTCGGCCGCGCTCGCCGTGCTGCCCGCGGGGACGGGCGACGACTTCGCGCGCGGGCTGACGGGCGGCAGGCGCGAGCCGCTCGAAGCCTGGCTCGCACGGCTGGTCGAGCACTGCCGGAGTGATGAGGATAAAGGCGCCGCTGTTCCGCGTGTCGCGGCGCGGGGCGTGGACGTGCTGGCCGGGAGCGCCGCGCGGCCGACGGAGGCAGGCGGCGCAGCGCCGCGGCGTTTCATCTGCCTGAACGCGGCGACGCTAGGCATCGGCGCGGAGGTCGCGGCGCGAGTCTCGTCGCAACTGAACTGGGTGCGGCGGTTCTCGGGCGAGGCGCGGTTCGCCTGGGCCGCGGTACGGTCGCTCGTGGCGTGGCGCGCGCGGCGCGTGAGGGTAGAGGTTGACGGCCGCGCGTGGGCCGAGTGCTCGACGAACCTTCTGGCCGTCGTCAACGGCCCCTACGCGGGCGGCGGCATGAACTTCTCGCCCGAGGCCGACATCGCGGACGGCCTGCTCGACGTGCTCACCGTCTGCGGCATCTCGCGCGCCGGCCTTGTGCGCGAGCTCGCGCGAGTCCACACGGGCGGCCACCTCGCAAACCCAAAAGTCCGCCTAACGCGCGGCACGCGCGCCCGCGTCGAAACGCTTGATGGAGAAGCCCCGCTCGGCGTGGAGGCCGACGGCGACGTGCGCGGCTTCACGCCCGTCGAGCTGCGCGTCCTGCCGGCCGCGTTGCGCGTCGTCTTCTGAAGGAGATGCGCGCCTCCATCAGTCAGCCTTTACTTCAGCAACGCGCGGGCGCGGGCGATGACG
>DASPKR010000231.1:0-6831 GCA_035627975.1 Pyrinomonadaceae bacterium
CCTCTTTGACTCTCCCGACGAACATGTCAGACACCTTTCACCGTCCGAAATGGCGGAAGCCCGACCGTGAGGGAGGGCGTAGGTCTCCCGTTGGCGAATTGAGCGAGCCGTGACGCCCTCCCTCACGGTCGGGCCCCCGCCCCGAGGTGCGTCTGGAAAAATCGAATCATCCTCTCGCGCGCGAGCCTGGCCGCCTCGGGGCGGAAGTTCCGGCGCGTGAAATCGTAGAAGGCGTGCGCCGCGCCCTCGTAGACGTAGACCTCGGTCGGCGTCCCCTGCGCCTTCAGGTCGCGCTCCAGACGTTCGACGTCGGCCAGCGGGATGATCGGGTCGGCCGCGCCGTAGTGGCACTGGACGGGGGCGCGTATCTTGTCGAGCACGTCCATCACGTCGAGCTTGAAGGGGCCTTTGCGCGACTGGTAGGCGGCGGGGTTGAGCACGGGCGGGCCGTAGAAGTTGACGACGGCGCCGACCTCTCTGGACTCGGTCGAGAAGATGAGCGCCTGGCGGGCGCCGCCGCAGAAGCCCATGACGCCGACGCGGCCCCGCTTAAAGTACGGCTGACGGCGCAGGCTCTCGATGCCGGCCACCGTGTCGCGGCGGTTCTGTTCGTCGAACTCGCGCCCGGAGAAGTAGTCGAAGCGCTCGCGCGCCTGGCTGATGGTGATGCCTGGGTGGCGCGAGTACGTGTCGTAGGCGAGGCCGAGGAAGCCTCCCTGCGCCAGTTGCGCGGCCGTGTTGCGCAGGTCGTCGGTCAGGCCCGGGTTGGGCGAGAAGATGACGACCAGCGGGTAACGCCCCGGCCCCTTCGGCCGCGCGAGGTGGCCGTTCATCGTCGCGCCGCCGCTCCTGAAGGTGAAGTCGCCCTGGATGACGTTCGGGTCTTTGAGCGCGAGCGGCTCCAGCGGCTCGGCCGGCTTCGGCGGCGGCTGCTGTTGCTGGCCGAGCACCTTCGAGGCGAGGGCCGAGGCGGCTAGTGCCCTGAGCGCGCCGCTGATGAAGGAGCGGCGCCCCTCGCTCACCTCTCCGCAATTGTCTCCCAGGCACACGGCTCGCTCCCTTCCCCGCCGGCGCGCTCAGACGCGCGGCGCGCCGGCCCGCCAATTCCTGCTCGCCCGCTTGGCATCTGCGAGCTTTGCAGCGGTAAAATGCTGACTGTAATTCATCACTCCGCGCTCCGCCTTCCGCGCACCTCTTCCTACTCCAGCTCGACCCTCTGGCCGTAGTGCGGCGCCTCGACGCGCCAGCCGAACTCGTCGCGTATGTGGGCGGCCATCGCGGCGGCCGCTTCGGGCTCGCCGTGAGTGGTGAAGGATAGGCGCGGCGGGGACGCAGCCATGGGCGCGAGCCAGCGCAGGACTTCCTTCCAGTCGGCGTGAGCGGAGAGGCCGCCTATGCGCTCGACGCGGCAGCGCACGGGAACTTGCTCCTTCATTATCCTGACCTCACGCTCGCCTTCGAGTATGCGGCGGCCCGTGGTGCCTGCGGCCTGGTAGCCGACGAAGAGGACTGTGGCGCGCTCGTCGGGCAGTATGCGGCGCGCGTGGTGCAGGACTCGCCCGCCCGTCATCATCCCAGAGGCGCTGATGATGATTCTCGCGCCCCGCTCTTCGTTCAGGCGCTTCGACTCCTCGCGCGTCGAGGCCGTCAGCATCGAGTGCGTGCGAAGGGGGTGGCGCTTCTCCTCGTCGAGAACCTCCGTGTACTCCTCGTCGTGCTCCTCGCGCGTGCGGTGGTAAATCTGCGTGGCGGCCGCCGCCATCGGCGAGTCAACGCGGACGGGCAGGACGGGGATGCGTTTCTCGTCCTCGAGCTCGCGTATGTGATAGATGAGTTCCTGCGTGCGGCCGATGGCGAAGGCGGGGATGAGCAGGGGGCCGCCACGCTGGGCGGCCTCGTTGATGACGCGGGCGAGCGCGTCCTTCGGGTCTTCTGGGTCATGGAGGCGGTCGCCGTAGGTTGACTCGACCAGCATGTAGTCGCACGCGGGCGGCGGGTCGGGGTCGCGTATGATGGGCTGGTCGTAGTGGCCGAGGTCGCCCGAGAAGAGCACGCGGCGGCCTTTGCCGTCCGAGCCCGCCCCGTCAACTTCGACCAGCACAAGGCTCGAGCCGAGTATGTGGCCGGCGATGCGGAAGCCCGTGCGCATTCCTTCGGCCACCTCGACGGGCCAGCCGTCGTTGTGCCAGGGCTTTATGAGCTTGAGCGCCGCGCGCGCGTCCTCTTCCGTGTAGAGGGGCAGCGCCGGCTTATGTCGCGTCAGGCCCTTGCGGTTGCGGTACTCGGCCTCCTCCTCCTGAAGTCTCGCGGAGTCCGGCAGCAGTAACTTCAAAAGGTCTGCCGTCCCCTTAGAGCAGAAGACAGGCCCTTTGAATCCGAGCCTGACGAGCCGCGGCAGGTAGCCCGTGTGGTCAATGTGCGCGTGCGTGATGATGACGGCGTCGAGGCCCTTCACGTCGAAAGGCGGGTCTTCCCAGTTCCGCTCTCGCAGTTCCCTCAGGCCCTGAAACAGCCCGCAGTCCACGAGCACGCTGCTGCGCCCGCTCTCGATCAGGTACTTCGAGCCGGTGACAGTCCCCACCCCGCCCCAGAAACTTAAGGTAGCCATCTCGCCTCCGCCGCATTGATCTGGGAAAGCGCGCAGATTTTACACCCCGCACGCATGGATGGGCGAGCTTCTCAAGCGACCGTCGGCTCGGGAGGCTCCGCGTTTCGCAGTCGCGGCAGGCCGAAGAAGACTACCGCGGCGGGGACGATGAGGGCGAGGTTTCGCAGCGCCGTGGAGACGCCGAGCTGGCTTGCGATTATCCCGCCGAAGCAGCCGCACTCTAACGGCTCGCCGTTGAGGACATAGACGTAGTGCAGCGCGTATGCTGCGAAGCCCGCAAGTATGAGCGCCGAGAGCGCCGCGCCCGTGCGCGCGAAGCGGGGCCAGAGCAGCAGGGCCGCCGCGATCAACTCGACCGCGATGACGGCCGCGGCCACCGGCCACACCCATGCGTCCTCGACGAGGTTCGAGAGGTTCGCGGCGAACTCCCGCACGGTGAAGAGCTTCGCGCCCGCCGCGAACAGGAAGAGCGCGGCGAGGCCGAAGCGGCTCACGGGGACGAGTATCTTAAGGAGTGAACGGCCTTTCATAGCGCTGGCGGAATCCCGACCGTAAGGGAGGGCGTGTTAGACGAAGGGCGTGACGCCCTCCCTTACGTCGCGCTTCTGCAATTATGCGGCCGCCTGCCGGTTGGCGAGCGCGACGACCTTCTCGGCGGCGTCCTTCATGCCGCTGGCGACCGTGAAGTTCATTCCCGACTCGGCGATGAGGCGGCGGCCCTCCTCGACGTTCGTGCCTTCGAGCCGGACGACGACCGGCACCTCGACGCCGATGGCCTTCGCCGCCTCGATGACACCGCGCGCCACCATGTCGGTTCGGACGATGCCGCCGAAGATGTTTATGAGCACGGCCTTGACGTGCTCGTCGGCGAGCAGTATGCGGAAGGCCGCCTCGACGCGCTGCTGCGAGGCGCCGCCGCCCACGTCAAGGAAGTTGGCGGGCTCGCCCCCTGCGAGCTTGATTATGTCCATCGTAGCCATCGCCAGGCCGGCGCCGTTGACCATGCAGGCGATGTTGCCGTCGAGCTTGATGTAGTTGAGGTCGAACTTCGACGCCTCTATCTCTAAGGGCTCCTCCTCGTTCAGGTCGCGCAGCGACTCGAACTCCTTGTGGCGGTAGAGCGCGTTGTCATCGAAGTTGACCTTCGCGTCGAGCGCTATCAGCCGCCCGTCCTTCGTCAGAAGGAACGGGTTTATCTCAAGGAGCGAGGCGTCCATCTTCTCGTACGCGTCGTAGAGCGACTGCATGAACTTCGCAGCCTGGTTGACGAGCTGCGCGGGCAGCCCCAGGCCGAAGGCGAGCTTGCGCGCCTGGAAGGGGCGGAAGCCGACCGCGGGGTTGACGGTCTCCTTGAGAATCTTTTCGGGCGTGTGGGCGGCGACCTCCTCTATGTCCATGCCGCCCGCGGCCGAGGCCATGAAGACGGGGCGGCCCGAGGCTCGGTCGAGCACGACGCCGAGGTAGAACTCGCGGTCAATCGGCAATCCCTCCTCGATGAGGAGCGTTCGCACCTCGCGCCCCTCCGGCCCCGTCTGGTGCGTGACGAGCTTCATGCCGAGCATCCCGGAGGCGATTTCCCTCGCCTCCTCCGGCGACCTTGCGAGCTTAACGCCTCCGCCCTTGCCGCGCCCGCCCGCGTGTATCTGCGCCTTGACGACGACCACGTCCGTCCCCAACTGCTTCGCCGCATCGAACGCCTCATCGGGCGTGCGCGCGACAATGCCGCGCGGCACGGCGACGCCGTACTTGCTCAGAAGCTCCTTGCCCTGATACTCGTGAATCTTCATCCTCGAAACCCCTCACGCGGCGGCGAAGGTGACGGAAGTCGCCGAGCCGGCCCGCCTCTCAGATTTTTCCGTTGGAGCACCGGGGAGTTTATCCGCACGCGGCGCGGCGCGGCAAGCGGCCGCGCGCCCGCCCTTTCTGGAACCGGCCCCCCATTCGGGCTTTACTCCGCGCATAAGAGGTGATGCGATGACTCTGGCATTGACGCTGCTGTTCGCCGTTAACCTCTACGCGAGGGCCTGCAGGGAGAGGTAAAGGTTCGGTCAAACTTTTTGCTCCCTGGGTGAAAGAGAGAGAAAGTCGGCGGGTTCGGGTGCTCCGGCCCGCCGGCTTTTTTTCGTCTTGCCGAAGTCGCCGCGCCGGGTTAACGTGCGGGCGTTAATCTCTGGGGAGGTGTGAAGATGGGCGAAGAAGTCGTCGTCACTTCGGGCGTCAACCTTCGGAACGAGGTGAGCTACGGAGAGGGCCGAACGTTCGTGTCGGACGAGCCCGCGTCGGTCGGCGGCGACGGGGCGGGGCCTGACCCTTACACGCTGCTGCTGGCGGCGCTAGGCAGTTGCATCTCGATGACCCTCAAGATGTACGCGCGCCGCAAGGGCTGGCCGCTCGAGCGCGTCGTCGTGCGGCTCCGGTTGGATCGCGTGCACGCGAAGGACTGCGCCGAGTGCGTGCGTACGGAGGACGGCTTCGCGCACCGCGTCGAGCGCTCCGTCACGATGGAAGGCCCGCTCGACGAAGCGCAGCGGGCGCGGCTTTTAGAGATTGCGCACCGCTGCCCCGTCCACCGCACTCTCACGTCCGAAATCGTAGTGACGGAGTTGAGCTAGGCCGGCGGCTTATGGCCCGCGGCCGCTTGCCGTATCGCGCGGCGGTTGTTTTAATCGTGCTCGCGCTTGCGGCCCCCGACGTTACGGCCCGCCCCGTTTGAACCAGATGAAAAGAACGCTGAGCCTCCTTCTTCTTCTCGCCGTCTCCCTGCCCTTCGCGGCCTGCAAGCGTGAGAGCCCCCGCGGCGATTCGGCCGACGCGCCGGAGGGCTCGGCGTCGCCCGCCTCGGCCGCCGACGGCACGCCGGCCGGAGCCGTGACGCCGCCGCCCGGCGCGGAGGAAATCTCCGCCGAGCGGTTCCAGCGCGAAGCTCAAGCGAGCCCCGACGATCCGACGCCGCGCTTCAACCTCGGCAACATCTACCTCGCCGAGCGCAAGTACAAGGAGGCCGCGGAGGCTTTCGAGTTCGTCGTCTCGAAAGACCCGAAGGACGTTGACGCCATCGCCCGCCTCGGCATCGCCTACGCGGGCCTCGACCGGTTCGACGAAGCGGCTGACGCTTTCCGCCGCGCCGTCGCCTTAGAGCCGAACAGCGCGGAGCTGCGAGGGCGTCTCGCCGACGCTTACGAGAAGTCGGGGCGCGCCGCCGACGCGGAGCGCGAGCGCGCCGAGGCCCGACGCCTCGACCCCAACAAGGCCGCGCGCCCCCTCATGCAGGCAGGCAAGTACGCCGAGGCCGTCGCCGCGCTGCAAAAGATCGGCAGGAAGGACGCCGTCACATACTTCCTCCTCGGCGAAGCGCAGACTCGCCTGAACCGTCACCGCGAGGCCGCCGAAGCTTACGCCAGGTGCGTCGGCCTCAACCCTAGACACGCCGACGCATACTTCCAACTCGGCAACGCCTACAGCCGCATCGAGCGCCACGAGGACGCCGCGCGCGCGTTCTCGCAGGCCGTGCGCCTGCGACCTGCGGACGGCGACGCCTTCTTCAACCTCGGCAACGCCTACGCGAGCCTCAAGCGCTACACGGAGGCGGCCTCGGCTTACGCGAGCGCCGTCAGGCTTAACCCCTCGGACGCCGACGCGCGCTTCGGGCTCGCGCTCGCGCACCTCCGCGCGGGCAACGCCGCGGCCGCCGCCGAGCAGTACGACGAGCTGAAGAAGATAAGGCCCGAGAAGGCGGAGGAGCTGCGGAAGGTGCTCGCCCCCGGCGCCCGCTGAAGGAGTGTTGACATGCCGGCGGCTTTGGCATAAAAGATTCCCGGCCACGCAACCTGCTCCCGCCTCGGCGCGGGAGCGCCCCTGACACTCTTTCAAACGCGAAAAGGATTTAAGAAGATGAGAAGCCACCCCCAGGCCCTCGCCGCCGCGCTCGCGTGCGCGGCCTCGCTCGCGCTCTTCGCCGCCGCCCCGGCGCCGCGCGCGCAGAAGCTCGCAGCAAACAGCGCCGCCGCGTCTTACTCGGCGCTGGAACAGGAAGTCATCAGGGAGTTGAACCTGGCGCGCACGCGCCCCGCCGATTACGCCGCGCACCTCGAAGAGTTGCGCGCGCTCTTCTCGGGCAGGGAGCTTCGCAGGCCGGGCAGGGTGGCGCTCGTGACCGAAGAGGGGCCGGCCGCGCTCGAAGAGGCGATAAGGTTTCTGCGGGCCGCGAGGCCTCTGCCGCCTCT
>DASPKR010000232.1:0-2862 GCA_035627975.1 Pyrinomonadaceae bacterium
GGTTGAGTCAGCGCTCGCGGGCCGCTGGGACGAGGCGCGCGCTCTACACTACCGGCTGCTGCCTCTGATGGACGTAAACTTCGTCGAGACGAGCCCCGGCCCTGCGAAGGCCGCGATGGCGATGATGGGGCTGCTGGAAGAGAACTTGCGACTGCCGCTCGTCCCCGTGCAGGAAAAGACCCGCGAGGCGGTGCGGGGCGTGCTCGAAGAGTTGGGGCTTCTCGGAGGGTCTGCACGTGTCTCTGCGTGAGAGGATGGAGGCGCTGGCGGAGAAACGGGGCGGCTTCACGGAGGAAGACCGCGCGCTCTTCGACGAGTTCAAGTCGGCGCTCAACCGCGGCGAGGCGCGCGCGGCCGAGCGCGACGACGCGACGGGCGAGTGGCGTGTAAACTCGTGGGTCAAGCGCGGCATACTCGCCGGCTTCCGCATGGGCGAGCTCGTTGACATGAGCGCGCACGCGTCGCTCCGCTTCTTCGACAAGGCGACCTACCCCGTGCGCGCGCTGACCGTCGAAGACAAAGTGCGCGTCGTCCCCGGCGGCTCGAGCGTGCGCGACGGCGCATACCTCGCGCCTGGGGTGGTGTGCATGCCGCCGATGTACGTCAACGTCGGCGCCTACGTCGGCGAGGGGACGATGATAGACAGCCACGCTCTCGTCGGCTCTTGCGCGCAGGTTGGGAGGCGCGTCCACGTCTCTGCCGCCGCGCAGATAGGCGGCGTGCTTGAGCCCGTGGGCGCAGTCCCCGTCATCGTCGAGGACGAGGTGATGGTGGGCGGCAACTGCGGCGTCTATGAGGGGACGATTGTGCGCGAGGGCGCGGTGCTGGCGCCCGGCACGATTCTGACGGGCGCGACGCCCGTCTATGATCTGGTGCGCGGCGAAGTCTATAGGCGGACTGAGGAGAGGCCGCTTGAGATTCCCGCGCGCGCCGTGGTCGTCCCCGGCTCGCGCGCCGTCGCCACGGGGCGCGGGCGCGAGTGGGGCCTCTCGCTCTACGCGCCCGTCATCGTCAAGTACCGCGACGAGCGCACGGACAGGGCCGTGCGGCTGGAGGATTACCTTCGTTGAGCGAGTTCGAGCCGGCGCGCCGCCTGCGCGGCATAGAGAAGAGCATGATCCGTCAGGTCTTCGACCGCGCGCGACCGGGGAGCGTCAACCTCGGATTAGGCGAGCCCGACCTGCCAACGCCCGACGTTATCCGGCGCGAGGCCGCGCGCGTCGTTCTTGAAGAGCAGAACGGCTACACGTCGCACGCGGGGCTCCCCTCCCTTCGCGAGCGCGTCGCGGCCGACTACGCCGCGATGAATCTTTCGGCCGAGCAGGTCGTCGTCACGGCGGGCTCGCAGGAGGCGCTCTACCTCGCGCTCCTCACGCTGGTTGACGAGGGCGACGAGGTTCTGCTGCCCGACCCCGGCTTCGTCGCGTACCCGACCATCGTGAGGATGGCGGGCGGCCGCCCCGTCTTCTACAAGCTGCCGGCGGGCGCGGGGTTCGGCTTCGACTCCGACAGCTTCCGCCACGCTCTCTCGCCTCGCACGAAGGCGGTCGTCTGCATAAGCCCGTCGAACCCGACGGGGCGCGTGCTCTCGCGCGAAGACTTCGCGGCTATGGCGCGGGCGCTCGAAGGCACCGGCGTCTTCGTCGTGAGCGACGAGATTTACCGAGAGCTTTACTACGGCGCGGAGCGGCCCGCCTCCGTCTCGGAGTTCTACCCTGAGCGCACGGTCGTCGTGAGCGGGCTGTCGAAGGCTCTGAGCATGACGGGCTGGCGTCTGGGCTGGCTCTGCGGCCACGCCGCCGCCGTCAGAAGCGCGCTCGTCCTGCACGGGTACGTGACGACCTGCGCCTCGACGGTCTCGCAGAAGGCGGCGCTCGCCGCGTGGACTGAAGATGCGGAAGAGGCGCGCGCCTCCTTCCGCCGCACGTTCCGCGGGCGGCGCGACCACCTGCTCGCGCTCGTCGAAAGCGAGCTGGGGCTTCGCGCGGTCGCGCCCGAAGGCGCCTTCTACGCGATGGTTGACGTGAGCCGCCACGGCGGCTGCGATTCGATGCGCGTGGCCGAGGCGATGCTCGCGAGCGGGGTGATAACAGTCCCCGGCGCCGCCTTCGGCGCGGAGGCGGAAGGCTTCCTGCGCGTCTCGTTTTGCGCAGACCTGCCCGTGATTTCGGAGGGCGTGCGCCGTATGAAAGAGGCTCTGGGCCGTTTAGGAGAGGGCGATGGGTGAGAAGTACCGGGTAGGCATTCTGGGGGCGACGGGGACGGTCGGGCAGCGGTTCGTCGAGATGCTCGAAGGCCACCCGCAGTTCGAGGTGACGGCGCTGGCCGCTTCAGACCGCTCGCGCGGGAAGGCTTACGCGGAGGCGTGCGCGTGGCGCCTGCCGGGCTCAATGCCGGGGCGCGTGCGCACTCTCGCGGTTCACCCGCCCGAGCCGCCGCTCGACTGCGACGTAGTCTTTTCGAGCCTTCCGGGCGGCGTCGCGCGCGAGGCCGAGGAGGCTTTCGCGCGCGCGGGCTACCCCGTCATCAGCAACTCGTCGGCGCTCAGGATGGACGAGGACGTGCCGCTCCTCATCCCGGAGATAAACCACGAGCACCTCGCGCTCATAGACGCTCAGCGCCGGCGCCGGGGCTACGGCCGCGGCTTCGTCGTCACCAACCCGAACTGCTCGACCATTGCGCTGGCTCTCGCGCTCGCGCCCCTCCACGCGCGGTTCGGCGTCGAGGCCGTCATCGCGACGACGATGCAGGCCATCTCGGGCGCGGGCTACCCCGGCGTCCCTTCGCTCGACATCACGGACAACGTGCTGCCCTTCATCTCGGGCGAGGAGGAGAAGGTCGAGACGGAGCCGCAGAAGATTT
>DASPKR010000233.1:0-16181 GCA_035627975.1 Pyrinomonadaceae bacterium
GGCTGGAAGCCCGAGCCCCAGTAGAGCAGCTTCTTTCCGGTCTTCGGGTCGTCGAAGGCCATCGGGTCAATGTTGACGAAAGAGAGGCCGCACTTCATGGGGCGGCCGCTGTCAATGAAGGGGCCGGCCGGGGCCTGCGAGCGCGCGACGCCGAGGCAGAAAACGTCCTCACGGCTTTCGGCCGCGCCCTGCTCGCGCTTGAAGCGCGCGGCCGCCTCCGGGTTGAGCACGGCCGAGTAGTACATGAAGAAGGTCTCGCCGCGCTGGTGAACGTCGGGCGCCCAGAACGACTGAGTCTGGTCGGCCCAAGCGGGCTTGTAGGGCAGCGGGTCGGGCATGCGCTCCCAGCGCACGGCGTCGCGCGAGCGCGCGCACTGGAAGTTGTGCATGCGGCCTTCAACGATTGCCTGCGTTGCGTAGGCGTAGAACCAGCCGTCGGTGGCGCGTATGACGGTAGGGTCGGGGAAGTCGAAGTCGAAGACGGGGTTCGTGTACCAACCGGCGACTGCGGGCGCAGGCTTAGTCGCGGCGGGCGCGCCGCCCGGCCGCCTCTGCGCGGTGCGCGCGGGCGCGGCGAGGCACGCGGCCAGGAGGAGAAGGAGCAGCCCGGCCGGCGCCAGGCCCCCGCGTTGGCTTGAGCGTCTCGGTCTCACTTCATCGTTACGACGCGCACGGCGTCCCAGTTGTTCTCGGACGAGCCGTAGCCGTAGAGCATGACGTGGAAGCTGCGAGGCATGTTCTTTATCGTCTTCGTCAGGCCGACCTGCGCTTCCTGCGGCGGGCTGTCGGGGCCGTTCAGGACGAAGAGGAACTCGTCGCCGCGACGCACGATGCCCATCACCGGGTTCTTCATCTTCGTCCCCAACTTACGGTTGTCGAGCCGCTCGCCGCGGCCGTCAACGACCGACCACGCCTCGAACGTGCCGTCGCTCGTCAGAGCCCACTCGACGCGGTTGCGGCCCGCGCCGTCGAAGAGGATGGCGAGCGTCGCGAACCCCAGCGGCGAAGCCTTGTCGCCCGGCTCGGGGATCTGCGGGCCGACGCGCGCGAGCCGCGCCTCGACGCTGAAGCGCTCGGCGCTGAAAGACTGCTTGCTGCGGACGCCCGCGCGCGTCTTGTTCTGGCTGCGTATGCGGAGCTGCCCGTCCCTGACTTCGATTTTGCCGACGGCGCCCTCGAAGCTGAAGCGCTCCCACTTCGTCTCGTCAAGCGCGTCGCCGTTGAAGTCGTCCGACCAGTCTTCGAAGGAAGGCTGCGTCTGCTGTTGCTGTTGTTGCCCGCGCGAGGCCGGGGGCGGCGCGACGGCCGCGCCGAAGAGCAGCACGACGGCGGCCGCAGTTCTGAAGTCGTGTAGTTTCATACGAGCCCCCCTGTCACAAACTAGAAGCGCACGTCGGCGAGCCGGCGCACCAGCTCGCGGCGGTCGCTCTCGCGCTTCTCCTTCTGCGCCTCGCTGAGCTGTCTGAAGGCGTCCATCTCGCGCTTCGCGTCGTCGGCGCGCTTCAGGCGCGCATAGACGCGGCCTAGCTGGTAGCGCGCCTCCGCGAGGTTCGGGTCGAGGCGCACGACCGTCTCCAGTTGCGCCGCGGCCTCGGCCCATCGCTCGTTGCGCACGTGCAGCCGCGCCAGCGCGTAGCGCGCGGGGGCGAACGTGCCGTCCAGCTCGACGGCGCGCGAGAGGTACTTCTCGACGCGGGGGGCGTCAATTTCGGGGAACTTGAGCAGCGCGTCGGCCGCGAGGTAGTAGGGTACGGCGAGGCGGTCGTCGGCCTCGATGGCTCGCTCGTAGAAGCGCACGGCCTCGGCGTACTGCCCGCGCTCGGCTTGGGTTGTGCCGAGGTAAGCGAGCGCCGGGACGCTCCTGGGGTCCAGCTCGAGCGCGCGGCTGAAGGAGCGCTGCGCGTCCTCGTTGCGACCGTGGTTGAGCTGCGCGATGCCGAGCGCGAGCCAGAGGCGCGAGGAGTTCGGGAACTCTTTGAGCGCCTCTTCCAGCCGGATGACGGCGGCGGCGGGCGCTTTAGTGTCGTTTAAGAGCAGCCCGTAACGAACGTGGTATGACTCGTTCTTAGGGTCGCGCGCGATGGCTAGCCGCATGGCGGGGATCGCGTTCTCGAAGTAGCCACCGGCCTCGTAAACGTCGGCGAGCGCCGCGTAGATTCTCGCGTCCTCGAGCCCGCGCGATAAGCCCGCTTCGAGCGCGCGCCCGGCGGACGGCACGTCCTTGCGGCGCAGGTGAGCGCGCGAGAGGGCGACCAGCGCCTCTACGTTCGACGAATCAATCGCGAGCGCCGCGCTTAATTCCGCCACAGCTTCGTCCGCGAGCCCGCCTTCGAGAAGGGCTGCGCCGAGCTGCGCTCGGTGCGTGGCCGCAGTCTTGTCGCCGCCCGAAGGCGCAGAGGCCGAGTAGGCGCGGTAGGCGGCCGAGGCGGCGGGCGCGTCGCCGAGCCGGAGCGAAACGACGACGACGGCGCGCGCTATCTCGGGGTCGGGCGCGACCGATTGCGCGCGCTCGAAGAGCTCGCGGGCCGAGCGCAGGTCTTCGGGCTTGCCGGAGGCGAGGCGTATCTGCGCGAGGTTGACGAGGGCGTTGGGCTGGCGGGGGTCTAGCTTCAGGGAAGCCTCGAACTGCGCGGCGGCGAGCGCCGGCCGTCCCGTGCGGAGGAGTATCGCGCCGTAGTTGTTGCGCGCCGAGGCGAGGAAGGGCGAGGCCAGCGCCGCCGCCGAGAAGTGGCGCTCGGCCTCCTTCAAATCCCCCGCGCGGTCGGCGAGCGCGCCGAGGTACGTGTGCGCCGTCGTGTTCTCAGGGTCGGCCGCGAGCGCCTTCTCGAAGAGGGCGCGGGCGCCGGCCTCGTCAGCCCGTTCGAGCGCCTCGATGCCCTGCGCCGCGAGCGCCTCGGCCCGCGCCGCGTCATGCTGCCCCCGCGACGCGCCGCGCGCGGCGGACGGTCGCTTCTGCGCGCGGGCCGGCGCAGTCGCGCCGTAAAGGCAGAGGAGGGCGGAGGCGGCGAGCGCCGCCGCGAGCGTCCTCGTCGTGCGGGTCGGTTCGGAGTTGGGCACGTCGTTCGCGAGCGGGCTTGGAAGCGGGCCGGGGGAGGCGCCGCCGTAAGAGCGACGGCGCGGGAAAAGTCTATGAGGACTTCCCCCGCGCCCCGCGAAGGCCAAAGTAGCTCTGGCCGCCTGCCGCCGGCCGGGCTAGAACATGAACCTCACGCGTATCTGAATCTCGCGCTGCCGGTAGCCGGCGTCAACGCCGGAGAAGCCGAAGTCGCCGCCCGCGCTCAGGTCGCTGTTGGGCTGCGCGAGGCGGTGGCGGTTGAAGATGTTGAAGGCCTCGGCGCCCACCTCGAACGCCACCGTCTCCGTGAAGTAGAACTTCTTCAGGAGGCTCAGGTTCTCGCTCAGGAACGGCAGGTCGCGCGCCTGGTCAATGACGGGCGGCGCGTTCCCGAAGAAGCGGTTCGGGTCGGCGTAGAAGGCGATGTAGGCCGGGTTGACCGTGCCGTCCTCCCGCCGCGCCGGCGGCGCGTCGTTCGTGTAGCTCGGCGGCGCCGTGAAGGCGGCCGGGTTAATGATTCGGACGCGGGCCTCGGAGCGCGGGTCGCTCGTCAGGATCTGCTGCCCCGTCAGGTTCGGGCGTATGTCGGTGTTGAAGCCCGTGGTGTCGGGGCCGAAGGCGCCCTGCCGCGTGACGCGCACGACGAGAGGCAGGCCCGACTGGTAGCGGTGTATGCCCGAGAGCTGCCAGCCGCCGAGTATGGCGTTGACGACGCCGCCCTGGTCGAGGAACCGCCGGCCCTTGCCGAGCGGAATCTCGATAATGTAGTTGAAGACGAACACGTGCGGGATGCTGTTCGGCGAGACCGTCCGCAGCGACTCGCGGTCGTAGGGGTTCTGCAAGAGGCTCCCGATGGGCGAGGCGCCGAGCAGGTCTTCGGACGCGTCCGTTATCAGCTTGGAGAAGGTGTAGGAGGCGCCGAACTGTATCCCTTGCGAGAAGCGGCGGTCGAGCTTGAGCTGCATGGCGTTGTACCAGCTCTGGCCCTGACTCTCCAACTGGTTCGTGATGGTGCGGTACTGCGGGAAGCGCCGAAGCGCTTGCCCGACGGTGCCGTTGAAGCCCGGGAAGACGGCGTTGTTGCTGGCCGGCAGCGGCACGCCGACGCTAGCGGCGAAGGCGCGCTCGGAGGCGTTCACCTCGGCGAGCGGCCGGTTGAGCAACTCGTTACCGAGCCTCAGGGCGTTGAACGGGATCGCGTTCAGGCGCTCGAAGTTCGAGCGCAGGCGCGTTGCCCTGTGGCCGATGTAGCCTATTGAGGCGGCGAAGTTCCAGGGCAGCTCGCGCTGGAGGTCTAGGCTGTACTGGACGGTGCGCGAGGTCTTGAAGTCCGGGTCGAAGTAGTCAACGTCGGAGCCGAGGAACTGCCCCGCGGGGTCAACCGGGAGCGTGGCGCGGTAGTTGCGCAGGAAGAGGTCGGGGACGCCGCCGACGCAGCCCCGAGCGCCGGGAGGCCCACAGTTGACGTTAGGCTGTACGGGCGTGTTGAACCCGATGGTCCCGCCCGTCAGGTTGTTCTGCCCGCCCGCGCCGTAAACTATCGGCGCGTAATAGACGCCCGCGCCGCCGCGCACGACCGTGCGGTCGTTCCAGGCGTAGGCGAAGCCGACGCGCGGTCCGATGTTGGTTCGGTCGGGCGAGGCCAGCGACTCGTGCTCGGCCTGAAGGCCGCCCTGCCCGCCCGCGCCGACAATCGCGCCGAGGCGCCCGCCCGCCGCAGGGTTGGGCGTGAACGGGTCGAAGCCGCGGAAGCGGTTCTTCGACTCGGTGCGCAGGCCCGGAAGGTCGTAGCGGATGCCGAGGTTGACGGTCAGGTTCTGCCTGAGCTTCCAGTCGTCCTGGAAGAAGTAGGAGTGCGAGAACTGGCGCCAGCCGGGGTCAATGGTCTGCACGCTGTTGAAGGAGAACTCGGTCGCGCCCGTGATCAGGCTCGCAATCGGCCAGCCCTCGTTGTCGGCCTCGACGTTCGAGGTCTGGTTGTGGCGGAAGTTGAACTCGCCGCCGGGGTGGACGAGCTGGCTGACGTTGAACTGCTGTATGCGCACGTCGGCGCCGAAGCGCATCGAGTGATTGCCGCGCAGCAGCGTCATGAAGTCTGTGAGCTGCACGGCGTTGTCGCCCGACTGGTCGTGGAAGAAGGTCGAGCCCATGCCTTGGTACGAGCGCGGGTCGCCGCGCGGGTCGGCCGGGTCAGAGTAGCCGGGGAAGCCTATTAGCGGGAACGCTTTGTTCTGAGTCGAGTTGGCGCGGAGGCCGAGCGTCGTGTTGTTGAAGCCTATGGTCGTGTTCTGGTTCGCGACGCTGAAGCGCGTGAATCCCGCGTTGAAGTGATTGAGCAGGTTCGGGCTCATCGTCCAGTTGTGCTGGAGGCGCGCGAAGTGCGAGACAAAGAACTGGTTCCAGCGGCCAGCGGCCACGAGCGGCTGGGGGAAGCGCGGTGCCCCGCCCTGAATCGTGTTCTGCTTGCGGTACGAGTAGCTGAAGGCGAGCGTCTGCATCGGCGTCAGCACGAAGTCGGCCTTGCCGACGTACTGGTTCATCGTCAGCGGCCGCTGCGTCGAAGCCTGGTAGTTCTGGAAGACGCCCTGGCGCGTCGGCAGCGGGAAGAGCTGAAGTATGTTGAAGCCGACGGGGTCAATGATCGTGCGCCCGGTCGCCGTCTGGTAGGCCGGGATGTTGTTGCCGGGTATGGCCGTGCGCTCGCCGAAGCCGCCCGAGGTCGGGTCGAATATGCGGACGCCGCCCGGCCCGAAGCGCGCGAGGATGGCGGGGTCGGTCAGAAGCTCGCCGAAGTCGCCCTGCCGCATTCTCAGGGTCGGCACGGTCAGGAAGACGTTCTCGGACTCGGCGAAGCGGTAGCCCTCGTAGTTGAAAAAGAAGAAGGCGCGGTTCTTGCCGCTCCAGTAGGTCGGGCCGCCCTCGCCGAAGCGCGGGAAGTACATCGGGCCGCCGACGTTGAAGCCGAAGTTGTTCTGGTGGTTGCGCGGGCGGTCGAGGCCGCTCAGGTTGTTCAGGTAGCTGTTGGCGTTGAAGGCGTCGTTGCGGTGGTACTCGTAGGCCTCGCCGTGGAACTGGTTGCCGCCCGACTTGATCGAGAAGTTCACGATGCCGCCCGAGGAGTTGCCGAACTCGGCCGAGTAGCTCGAAGTCGAGACCGTAAACTCCTGGAAGGCGTTCGGGCTCGGCGAGACCTCCGTGAAGAACGTCCCGTTCTGCGCGCGGCGCGTGGCGGCGCCGTCAATCAGGATCTCGCTCCCCAACCCCTGGCCGCCGCTCACGCGGAAGTTCGTCGCGTTCGTGCCGTTGCCGGCCGCGGCCGTCACGTTGCTGTCGAGGAAGATGAAGGCGAGGGGCGAGCGGCCGGCCGTCTCGGCGTTTACCTGAAGGGGCAGCTCCCTGACCTGCCGCTCGTTGACGTTCGTCTGGCGGACGGGCGTGTCGGACTGGATGACGGGCGTTGACTCGCTCGTAACCGTAACAACGTCAGTGACGACGCCGAGCTCGAGCGTGAAGTCCAGGGTGTGGACGACCTGCACGGCCACCTTGAACTGCTCGACCGTGGAGGTCTTGAACCCTTGTGCCTCAACGCTCACGCGGTAGAGGCTCGCCCGCAGCTCCGGCAGCGTGTAGCCGCCCTCGCCAGTCGTCGTCGCCTCGCGCACCTCGCCAGTGTCCAGGCTCGTGGCCCTGACGGTCGCCCCTCCCACTACGGCCCCGTTCGGGTCAGACACCGTCCCCGTTATCGAGCCGCGGTCACTCTGCGCGAGAACGGGGGCGGCCGTAAAAGCAAGCGCGAAGGCCGCCAGCACAAAAGCGAAAAGCTTGTGAGACCTCATAAACTCCCCTTCCCTTCAACTGAGAAGCCCTACTTCGGTAAAGAACAGGCGCAGGCGCCCGTGTGAACGGCTGGCGCCGAATGACCGGAAACCCTCGGGCCCGTCCCAAAGCGCCCGGCTCGCATGAAGGAGGCGGCGCGCAGGAGGCCCCTAAGGGGAAAAATCGGGAGACCCGCTCGCGGAAAGCTGAAATTGTTACTTAGGAAGTTGAACCCGGCCTAATCAACCGCCTCAAAGCCACGAAAAAACGGTTAACTAAGATGGTCGGCTTATAGCAAGTTACGCTAACTGTTGTCAACACTTTTATAATCGCACGCTTTCCCGTAGGCCGCGCCCCCTTCCCCCAAGCCCGTACCTTTAAAGTGAGGCCCGCGGGCCGGTTTAAGCGGTTTTCCAAGCCTCTTTCAGGTTTCGGGCCGTCGGACGGCCACGGGCGCCCTGCCCCGGAAGCGTCGGGGGCGGAGGGGGCCGCCGACGGGATAGGCTTAATTTTTGCGCTAAAAGGCAAAAAAAGTGGCTTTTTTCCGAGACGTGAAGCCGCGCAGTGTGATATATGTGCTTTCGAAAGCTTTTCGATTTCTTCCCGATTCCGCAGGAGGTAGGCACACCAACCCATGGCGACGAAAGCAGGCAAGAAGCGCATGTCCCAGTCTGAAGTGGTTAACCACTTCGCTGAAAAGTTCGAGCTAAAGCGTGCTCAGGTCAAAGAGCTGTTCGAGGAGCTGGCGAGCCTCGCGGGCAGCGAAGTCAAAGAGAACGGCGAGTTCGCGCTGCCCGGCTTCGGCAAACTCGTCCTCTCCGAGCGCAAGGCGCGCGAGGGGCGCAACCCGCAGACGGGCGAAACCATTCAGATTCCGGCCAAAACCACGCTCAAGTTCCGTCTGAGCAAGGCCATGAAGGATACGGTCGTACCGAAAAAATAGTCGGCGCCCGGCAAGCACGCCATTTTCTTTTCGATACGCAGAAAGACCGCCTGCGGGGGGTTGATAAGGCTCGGCCTGCATTTCAACCGCCCCTACGGCGGTCTTTCCTTCTTCTCAAGCCCGCCTCTAAAACTTTAATTATTTAAGCACTTACGGTGCCGCTTCCTGTCCCGCGCTCTTAGTGTGCCGGTTAGGGGCGGCCGGCAGAAAATTTTTCTAGATTTTTGGGCAATTTGCATGTAATATCCCTTTTTTCCTAGCCACCTCTGACGACGACAGAGTGTAGCTTTCGAGCAAGCGGGGCGGGGTTGCGTAAATTTTCTGGGTAATGCAATCAATTCGCATCCCGGAAATTAGCGAATGCATCTAATTTTCACTAATACAGAGCCTTCCGATTCTGTTCCATCCGAAGGCCGGTAAAAATAAGGAGCTGGCGAACAGTGATAGCAATAGAGACTTACCCGCTGACGGAGCGGCTGAAAATGATTGACCACATCCAGGCCCGTCGCTACACGAAGCTGATGGGCCCGGCCCTGGACATCGCGACCGAGGGCATCATACGTCACCTCCGCGCCTGCGACAGGATGGACGTAAACCCTGACGTTGCCGCGGTTCGCGAGATAATTGACGACGCTCTGAACGGGCGCCGCGTCTTCGCCGAGACTTTCAACAACGCCGCCTAAGGCGGGGCTGAAGCGGCGAATGCCGCAGAGATTGACGGAGGGGCCGGGTTCCCAGCGGCGGAACCCGGCCCCCAATTTTTGTCTCCCTGTCGCCCTTAAACGAGTTCAGGCCGACTGCTCGGGAACGTCGCGCAGGTCGGCCTGCTCTTCCAGGAGGGTTTCGTCTTTGCCCTCGTCCTCGCCGTCGGCGTGACGCAGCACGTCTAGCAGGGCGATGGTGATGGCGACGATGACGGGGCCGAGCACGAGCCCCAGCACGCCGAAGACCTGTAGGCCGCCGAGCACGGAGAAGAAGATGAGCAGCTCGTGCAGCCGCGTCCTCTCGCCAACCAGCTTCGGCCGCAGGAAGTTGTCAACCGAGCCGATGACGAGGATGCCTATCACGACCAGTATCGTCGCCTTCGCGTACTGGCCCGTGACGGCTAGGTAGATGGCGGCCGGCACCCAGACGATGAAGGCGCCGGCCATCGGTATCATCGAGAGGAAGATCATCACGACGCCCCACAGCAGCGATGAGGGCAGGCCGAGCGTCCAAAAGGCAAGCCCGCCGAGGACGCCCTGAATGGTCGCGATGACGAGGACGCCGTAAACGCTCGCGCTTATCACGTCGCGCGTGCGCTCGAAAATCTCGGTCGCCTTTGAGCGCTCCAGCGGCAGCGCCGAGCGCAGGGCAGAGCGCAGGCGGTCGCCGTCGCGGAAGAGGTAGTACATCGTGAAGATGACGAAGAAGATTTCGACGACGACGCCGACGGCCCCGCCCAGGACTCCGAGCGTGCGGCCGGCTATCGCGCCGCCGCTTATGTTCTTCACGCGCTCGGCGACGAACTCCTGCGAATTGAAGTTCGTCAGGTCAACGTACTGGCCTAGCCAGTTGATGAAGCGGCCCAGGTAGGGCGAGTTGGGGTCGAGTAGCGTCGCGGCGCTCTGCTGGAGGCTCTGGACGAAGCCCGACATCTCGCGCACGACCGCTAGCGTCAGGAGCGTGAGAGGGACGAGTATGACGACCATGACGAGCAGGCAGGAGAGCACCGCGCTCCAGCCGGCGTTGTTTAGGCGCGCCTCTATGCGCTTGTGGACGGGGTAAAAGAGTATGACGAGGACGACGGCCCAGAGCAGAACCTCTATGAAGGGCTGTAGCATCCTCCAGCACAGCCAGAGGGCGCAGGCGGTCGCCGCCAGCAGCGCTATCCACCGTGCGAGGTGCCTCCTCTGACTGTCCTGCTCCTTCATGCGCGGCACACTTTACCATAACGCGGGCCGGAGGATTGAGGGCGCGGCGGCGCGCGTGCTAACATTTCGATTGACTTAAAGAGCGTTCGCCCCTGTAGCTCAGCGGATAGAGCATCTGCCTTCTAAGCAGAGGGTCGCAGGTTCGAGTCCTGCCGGGGGTATGGCAGCTTGCCCGCGCGACGAACGTCCGCTACTATTTCGTTCGACGCTTTCCCGTGGCGGCTATAGCTCAGTTGGTTAGAGCGCGTGACTGTGGATCACGAGGCCGAGGGTTCGAACCCCTCTAGCCGCCCTTTAAGAATCAACCACTTGCGGCCAGGCCCCCATCCTCCTGCTTCGCGCCTGTGACAATCTTGAGACAGCGCCTCCTCTAAAACTCGTCCATCGAGACTATCGTGGACTGCTTCGAGTGGTCGGCGATGTGGATGTAGCGCTTCACCGTCTCCGTGTTGCTGAGCCACATCAGCTCCATGATCCTGTGCTCGTTGGCGCCGGCCTCGGCCAGCCGCGCGCCGAGAATCTTTACTCTCGAAGGCCGTCAAGCCCGCAGCCCTCCTGCTGTTCATGTCCATGCTCGCGGCGGCCGCCGACGCGCGCATCCTCTCTGCGATTCACACCGTCGCCGAGTGCGCCGTCAAACTGCTCGCCTGAAGCTCGCCTTCACTCCCCTCAAAAAAGCAGGCCGAGGGGCGACGGCCCTGCGCGCCTGGGCGGAACTACGGTCGCTGGTAGTAGTTGGCGGCATCGTGTAATCTCGCCGTGGGCGAACTCCCCCCAACTAAACAGGCTGTAAGGCAATTCGGTCTATGAGAAGAAACAGCACCGCGCGGGCGCTCGCGCTCGCCCTCACGCTCCTACTCACGATTCCCGCGGGCGCGGCCGGCGCGCCGCAGCAGCCGACTCGCAACACGCGCGGCAGCATCTCCGGCATCGTCAGCGACCCCTCGGGCGCGGTCGTTAAAGACACCGAGGTCTCTCTCGTCAACGCCCAACAGGCCGTCATCCGCGACACGCGGACTGACGCCGAAGGCCGATTCCAGTTCACGGACGTTCCCGTAGGCTCTTACGTTGTAACGGTCTCGCGCCCCGACTTCGGCAGCCGCCACGTGGCCGTCCAGGTGACGGCCGGCGGTTCCGCGGGCCTGAGCATAGTCCTACAGCCGGGCCAGGTGAGCGAGCAGGTGACGGTGACGGCAGAGGCCGGCCAGGTCGGCGACGCTCGCAACACAGCGCAGCCCGTCAACGTCATCCGCGAAGAGGAGATCGCGGAGCGCGCCACGGAAGTCGTCGCGCAGGTGGTTGACGAGGAGCCGGGCGTGAACCTACAGCGCACGAGCCCCAGCCTGAGCGCGGTCTTCGTGCGGGGCATGACGGGCCGCAACGTCGCCGTCTATGTTGACGGCGTGCGCTACACGACGAGCGCGCAGCGCGGCGGCGTCGGCACCTTCTTCAGCCTCATAGAGCCTTCGAGCCTCGAGGCGGTCGAAATCCTTCGCGGGCCGAACAGCTCGCAGTACGGCTCTGACGTGCTCGGCGGCGTCGTCAACTTCATCTCGCGCGCGCCCATCTACGGCGGCCACGACGGCGAGTGGCACGGCAACTCCAGCGTCTTCTACACCTCGGCCACGAACGGCTTCGGCGGCCATAACCTCCTGACCTACGGCACGCGCCGCTACGGCCTGCTGCTCAACGTGAACGCGCGCCGCATAAACCGGCTGCGGCCGGGCGCCGGGCTCGACTCGCACGCGGCCGTGACACGTTTCCTCGGCATCCCGTCAGACGTTCTGGGCGAGCGCCTGCCCGACACGGCGTTTACGCAGTACGGCGGGCTGATCCGCACCAGCTTCAACCTCCACGACACGACGCAGCTACTCTTCAGCTACGCGCGCAACCAGCAGGATGGCGGCCGGCGCTACGACCAGCTAGCGGGTGGCGACGGCAACCTCATCGCAGACCTGCGCAACCTCATGACCGACCTCTTCTACGCGCGCCTCGTCAGGCAGAACCTCGGCCCCTTCGACAACTCGCAGTTCACCTTCTCCTTCAACGGCCAGCGCGAGGAGCGCGTGAACCAGGGCGGGCAGGGCAACCCGTTCGGGGCCATCACGAACCAGCGCGAGCGCACCAACGTCCTCGGCTTCAACTTCAACGTGGACAAGCGGACGGGAGAGAAGAACACCCTCACACTCGGGGCGGACGTTTACCGCGACAAGATTAGCGCGCCGGCCTTCACCACCGACCCCTTGACGGGCGTCGTCACGCCTTCGCGGCCGCGCATCCCGCACGGCGCGCGCTACCTCTCCTACGGCTTCTTCGCGCAGGACGTTTTCACGGCCGTCCCCGAGCGCCTGCGCCTGAGCGGCGCGCTACGCTACAGCGTCGCCTCCTACGAGTCGCGCGCAGAGAACGCGCCCGTCGTCGGCGGGCGCCCCCTCTTCCCCGACGACAGCGCGCGCTTCCGCGCCCTCTCGGGCCGCATCGGCCTAGTCCTCACCGTCGGCGGCGGCTTCGACATCGCCGCGAAGTACACGCGTGGCTTCCGCGCGCCGAACACGACAGACCTCGGCATCATCGGCCTCGTCGGCACGGGATTCGAGGTTGACGCCTCGACCGCGGCCGCGCTCGGGGGCTTCATAGGCACGACGGCCGGCACCGACGCCGTCTCCTCCGGCATCCCCGTCACGCCCCTCGGCCCCGAGAAGAGCGACAGCTTCGACCTGAGCCTCCGCTACACGCGCTCGCGCTTCCGCGCCGAGTTGACCGGGTTCACGAACAAGCTCTCGGACGCTTATTTCGACCAGGCGCTCGTGCTGCCGCCGGGCGCCGTAGGGCAGTTCCTAGGCGGCGAGCAGATTGTGAGGCAGAACGAGAACGGCCTCGTCTTCGTGGCCGCGGCAACGAGCCCCGTGCTGGTGCGCGTCAACTACGACGACGCACGCTTCAACGGCGTCGAGTTCAACACGGAAGCTCGCCTCAATCGAGACTTCACGGCCAACGGCAACTTCACTTACATACGCGCCTACAGCCTTCTGAACGGCCTGCCGCCCAACGTCGAGGGCGGCATCCCGCCCGCCACAGGCTTCCTCAGCCTGCGCTACCAGCCGCGCGGCACCGCCCGCTACTGGGTCGAGGCGTACTCGATTCTGGCCGGGCGCCAGAACCGCCTGTCTTCGCTCGACCTCGCAGACCGGCGGACGGGCGCGGCGCGCTCGCGCGCGCAGATACAGAACTTCTTCCGGCGCGGAGCTTGCGTGCGCGGCATAACGACGCCGGGGACGACGGGGTGCGGCTCGGCCGGCGGCATACTCGTCGCGACCGGCGAGACTCTGGCACAGGTTCAGAACCGCCTGCTCCCCGTCGGCGCGACGATTAACGGCGTGACCGTCGTCAACAACGACACGGCTGTCCCTCTCTTCCCTTATCTGCCCGGCTACGGCCTCGTCGGCCTGCGCGGAGCCTTCCGCTTCGGCGAGCGCTCCGAAGTCTTCCTCGACTTCGAGAACGTCGCCGACAAGCAGCACCGCGGCATAAGCTGGGGCGTTGACGGCCCCGGCCGCTCGGTCACGGCCCGCTACCGTCTCAGGTTCTGACGCCGGCTCGGGAAACGGAATCCGGGGCGGCGGGCGGCGCAATCAGTTTGTCGAAAAAAAGCAATGGCGCCCGCCGCCCCGATTGTTTATATTGGAAGTGCGCCCCGGCCGTAGGGCGCGCCTCGCAGACAGCCGCCCCTCCCCGGCCGGCTCTCCCCGCAGCCGCCCACCAGCCTGCGGCACGAACTGAAACGAAAGGCAGTCGCGGTTTTTCCGTCCGGCGCGCGTCGGGTCTGGAAAATATCCGCGTTTGATGTTAGTCTCTCGCCGCCGGCGAGCCGCAAAGAGCGGACGAGCGGCAAGCAGTTCTGCCTTTCCCCGTTGTTCCTAACTTATACCGGATGACGAAGCGGCCCGAGCAAGCCGAACTTGCGCCCGCCTGCGCGCGGTCATGTGCGCGCTCGCTCCGTGCCGCGCCCCGAAGCCTCATAGCTCTCCCAGCCCTATTCGAGAACGAGCCCGAAAGGATTCCCCATGCGCCCGTGTTCCCGTCTGACCCTTTGCGCCCTCCTGCTCTGCCTGCTCGTGGCGCCGGCCGCTTTCGCACAGAAACGCTTCTGCCCTAAGCCGCCGCCCTCCCCCTACAAGCACGACGGCCAGATCGCCACCAGCTTCGACGGCAAGTCGCGCGCGATGCGGACGACCCTTCAGCACCCGCGCGCCTTCGGCCAGGGCGCCGACCTCGTCTATCTCGCCGCTACCTTCGTCCACCAGGACCCGCGCCGCCCGTCGCGGCCGACGCTCGACCTGATACTCACGACCGCCTCGCCCGCGCTCAAGCTGCGCGGCGCCGGCCTCGCCTTCGTCTGCGACGGGCAGCCGTGCGCGCGCGGCGTCGGCGCGAGCTACAGGTCGCAGACCGGCGACGACGGCCTCACCTACGACTCCGTGAGGCTTACGCTTTCTTACGACGAGGCGAGCGCCGTCACGCGCGCGCGTAAGGTTTCGGCGAGGATCGGCGGGACAGACGTGGAGTTGACGAACAATCACCTCGAAGCGTTGAGGGAGCTTGTCAGCCAGCTCGCCCCCTCGCCCGGCCGCTGGGGCTCGGAAGAGAGGCTGAGCGCCAGGTAGCCGCGAACAACGCCGCGAAAGTGTAGCGGGCGGGCGGACGTTGACGACAGCGTTGCTGTCGTCAACGTCCGGCCGCCCGCCGTATTTTGTTCGTCAGCGGGTGTAGCCGCTCGGGTGGTATATGTCGCCCTCGGCCATCGAGGCGACGACGCGGACGCGGTGGAAGCCCTTCTCAGGGTGTGTCGAAAGGTACGTGAGCGCGAACTGTCTCGACAGCAGCACGTCAATGTCGCGCAGGAAGTGGTCGAAGCTGACGGGCGCCCCCGTGCCTTGGAAGTAGGCTCGCCCGCCCGTCTCTTCCGCGAGGCGCGCCAGCGCCCCCTGCCCGTTGCTCACGAGCGTGCGGTACGCGGCCCCGACCGTCGGCGAGTAGATTGTATAGACGGCGACGCCGCGCCGCTGCGCCTCGGTTATCGCGCGCTGCAAATCGAACCCGTTCGCCGGGGCCGAGCCCTCTACCCCGCGCGAGATGTCTATGCCGTCGCTCACAAGTAGCACGGCGCGGCGGCCGACGGGCTGCGACTCGAAGCGGTTGAGCGCGTCGCGCGTGAGCGCGAACGGGTTCCAGGGCGCGGCGTCGGCCGACGAGACGGGTATGCGCACCGCGCGGGCCGCGCGATCGAGGTCGCTCGTGAACTTCTGCCGCACCTGAAGCGAGCCCGACCGTAGGTACGCTACCATCACGCGCGAGCCCGGCGGCAGACGCCGTATGAAATCCTTGATCCCGTTTATCTCGTTATTGACCGAAGAGGAGAGGTCGTCCTGAATCAGCACCGCGAGCGTCATCGGCGAGCGCGCCGCGCCGCGCGTCGAGAGAATCTCCTGCCGCTCGCCGTCCTCGAAAACTTCCAAGCCCTCAAGGTACTGAAGCTCGGTCTGCGGCTCCTTCGCAGGCAGGCGCACGATGACGGGGATGGTCACGGAGCGCACGTCGCCGCGGCCCGCCGCGCGGGCGCCGTCCCCGTTCCCCTTCTGCGCGCGCGACGCAGCGCCCTGGGCGAAACAGAGCGCGGCCAGGACGGCCGCAAGCGTAAGTCTCACTCTGATACTTCCCATCACCCCTCCTTTAGGCCGGCCCCGCGAAGGGGCCTCCGCCTTTCCCTCGCCGGCATTATAACTTGTACCGCCGCCCCGCACGTATCGGGATTTGACGCGCGGCCGACTCGCGCACACAATAGCCGCAAAGTGATGGACGAAAAGCGTGCCGGTAAAAGGATGACCGCGGGCGAAAGGCTCACGGCGAGGCTGCTCCGCTGGGGGCCTCTGCTCGCCTTCCTCGCCGCAGCGCTCCCCCTCCCCGCCTACTTCCTGCTGCGCTACTTCACCGCGACCGAAGAGATAGCCGTCTGGCTGCTGCTCGCGATGAGCTCGCTCGCCGTAGGCTCGCTCGTCGGGGTCTTGGCCGCGGTCGCCGTCTTCCTCTACCGAAGAGTCTGGGAGAGGCGTCTGCGCGAGCGGCTCGCCGCCGACGGCGTGACGGCCGACGAGTTCTCCTGGTTCACCTCCGAGTTGACGGAGGCGCAGAGGCGCTCGCTCAAAGAAATGGAGGCCCGGAGCCCCCTGCTCGCCGACGCATACCGCGAAACTCTGGCCGCGCGCATAACGGCCGAGCGGGTGCTCGCGAGCGCGCGGCGCGAGAAGGTCGCCGTCGAGGAGAGGCTCCGCAGCGCCGCAGCCTTGCAGGCGCCCGGCCGCGCGGGTCTAGAACAGGAGTTGCAGGCCGACAGCGAGCGCATCTCCCGCGTCGAGCGCGAGGCAGCCGAGCACTCGGCCGAGATAGACGCTCGGCT
>DASPKR010000234.1:0-8128 GCA_035627975.1 Pyrinomonadaceae bacterium
CGAGTTCGCGGGCGCGCGCGTGCCGCTCGTCGAAGAGACGCAGGACGTGAAAGCGCACTGACCGGGTAAGACTTTAGGAGTAGTCGCATGGCTGACTTGAGCGTAAATTTCGCGGGCATACAGTCGCCGAACCCATTCTGGTTAGCCTCGGCGCCGCCGACGAACATGGGCTCGATGATAGAGCGCGCGTTCGACGCTGGCTGGGGCGGGGCCGTCTGGAAGACTCTGGGCGAGCCGATTCGCAACGTCTGCTCGCGCCTCGCCTCGATTGACGGCGCGGGACAGAGGATGATCGGCCTCAACAACATCGAGCTGATCACCGACCGCCCTCTCGAAGTCAACCTGCGCGAAGTCAGCGAGGTGAAGCGGAAGTACCCTAAGCACGCGCTCATCGTCTCCCTGATGGTCGAGTCGCGGCGCGAGGCGTGGCACGAGATCGTCAAGCGGGTCGAGGGCGCTGGCGCCGACGGGCTGGAGCTTAACTTCGGCTGCCCGCACGGCATGAGCGAGCGCGGCATGGGCTCGGCAATGGGGCAGGTGCCGGACTACACGTGCATGGTGACGGAGTGGGTGAAGGAGGTCGCGACCGTCCCCGTCATCGTCAAGCTCACGCCCAACGTCACTAGCATCAACCCGCCCGCGCGCGCCGCCGTGCGCGGCGGCGCCGACGCCCTCTCGCTCATCAACACAATCAACTCCGTGATGGGCGTGAACCTCGACACGCTCGTCCCGCACCCGAACGTCGCGGGCATGGCTGCGCACGGAGGCTACTGCGGCCCGGCCGTCAAGCCCATCGCCTTGAACATGGTCTCGGAGCTTGCGCGCGACCCCGAGGTGACGGTGCCCATCTCCGGCATCGGCGGCATCTCGAACTGGCGCGACGCCGCCGAGTTCCTCGCGCTCGGCGCCACGACCGTCCAGGTCTGCACGGCCGTCATGCATTACGGCTACCGCATAGTCGAGGACATGATTGACGGGCTGTCGAACTACCTCGACGAGAAGGGCTTCGCGTCGGCGCGAGACTTCGTCGGCGCGAGCGCCCCGCGCGTGACCGACTGGGGCAACCTCGACCTCAACTACAAGACGGTCGCGCGCATAGACCACGCAAAGTGCATACAGTGCAACCTCTGCCACGTCGCCTGCGAGGACGGCGCGCACCAGTGCATCCCGCTCGTGCAGTTGAACGGCAAGCGCTACCCCGTCGTGGACGAGCACGAGTGCGTGGGCTGCAACCTCTGCTACCTGGTCTGCCCCGTGCCGGGCTGCATCTCGATGGTTCGCCTCGACGATGGCTCCAGTCCCCTCACCTGGCGCCAGCTCACCAGCGCGCAGCCGCCCACCACCTCCACGACAGACTGAGCCCTGCCCGGAGCGCGCAGGAGAGTCGAAGATGCGAAAGGTAACCTTCGGGGGCGCCAACAGTCTCGACAATTTCATCGCCCGCGAGGACGGCGCGGTGGACTGGCTTCTGTGGGGCGAGGAGGCCGCCTCCTACATGAAGGAGTACTGGCAGACCATTGACACGGTCGTGATGGGGCGTAAGACATACGAGGTGGCGCTGAAGTTCGGTATGAAGTCGTACCCCGGCGTAAAGAATTACGTCTTTTCGCGCACCATGAAAGAAAGCCCGGACAGGCGCGTGAAACTCGTCCGCGAGGACGCCGCCGAGTTCGTCAGCGGCCTGAAGCGTCGGAAGGGGAAAGACATCTGCGTGATGGGCGGGGGCGAGCTCGCGCGCTCGCTCTTCGAGGCGGATTTGATTGACGAGATAGGCTTCAACATCCACCCTGTTCTGCTAGGCAGAGGGGTTCCGCTTTTCCACGAGATGAGCCGCCAGATAGATTTAGAGCTGCTCGAATGCAGGCCCTTCAAGAACGGTTGTGTGCTGGTGACGTACCGCGTCAAACACAGAGAGCCGTGAGCGGCCTGCGGCTTTGAGCCGCTGAAACCTTTCGGCCCGGCTGGCCTCGGCGCGACCGCCCGAAATCCACGCGCAGGTATTTTTTCCCTCACGTCGTATCCGAATTTATGTAGCCCGCGCGGGCCGTAATCCGAAACCGTGGAGCCGCGCGGACGAGCGCGCGTACTTAATTCCACGCGCGCGTCCGCAGTCAACGGCACGCCCCGCAAACAGGGCCTTTCGCCCCCGCCACGCCCGTCGGGAATACACGTTGCCTTTCTCCGAAGTTGCGTCGCCTCCTTTGCGACGAGAGTTTTCAACCGAGGAGAAAGTTGATGAGATTCAGACTGCTTTTCGCAGCCATCGCCCTGGCGCTCGCTGCCGCCCCCGCCCTCGCGCAGACGAGCCGCGGCACCGTCAGCGGCGTCGTCACGGACCCGAACGGCGCCGTCGTCGCCGGCGCTACCGTCACGCTCACGAACCTCTCGACGGAAGTCAGCCGCACGACCACCTCTAACGACGAGGGCTTCTACCGCTTCGACGCCGTTGACCCCGGCAACTATTCGATCAAGTTTTCCGCCCAGGGGTTCAGCGACCTGACCAAGACGAACATCCCCGTGCAGGCGGGCCTCGTCGCAGACATCGGCGGGCAGCTCACGCTCGGGCAGGCCGAGATAACGATTGACGTGACGGCCGAGGGCGGCGCGCTCCTACAGACGGAGGCGCCCGTGCGCGGCGGCAACATCCCCGAGACGCAGATAACGGAGCTGCCCATCGCGCTCCGCAACCCCGTGTCGCTCGCGCTCACGCTGCCCGGCATCTCGACGAACCGGTACGGCGCGGGCGTGGCGACCTTCTCCGTCAACGGCGCCCGCCAGCGCTCGAACAACTTCCTGCTCGACGGCACGGAGAACAACGACATCTCGGTCGCAGGCCAAGGCTTCCAGGTGACGAACACCGACGCCGTCAAGGAGGTCTCCGTGCAGACCTCTAACTACGACGCCGAGTTCGGCCGCGCGGGCGGCGCCGTCGTCAACGTCATCACGAAGTCGGGTACGAACGAGTTCCACGGCACGCTATCCTACCTCGGCGACTCGACGCGCGACGACGCGATAACGGCTCAAGGGTCGCGCTCGCCCGACGTGCAGGCGCGCGGCCACAACCTGCCCGGCACGGAGCACTGGTTCTCCGGCACGGTCGGCGGCCCCGTAATACTGCCGCGCCTCGGCGAGGGCGGGCGCGTGTTCGGCTACGACGGCCGCAACCGCACCTTCTTCTTCCTCGGCCTACAGGACAGGCGGCAGGGATCGACCAGCTCGACCTCGGTGATCGCGCCGACGGCCGCGGGCCGAGCGCGCCTGCGCTCGCTCTTCCCGGCCGGCGTGAACCCGCGTGTTGACACCTACCTCGCGGTCACGAACGGCGTGAACGGCACGGCCAACCCCTTCACGCTCGACCTCGGGCTCGGGCGCGGCGGCATAGAGTTCGCCACCGCCAGCCCCGTTTACGCGCAGACGCTCGCCAACTTCCAGGCGCAGGTTCGCATAGACCACCAGATAGGCCCGAACGACCAGTTCTCGGCCCGCTACGTCTCGGACTTCCAGGTCTTGCCAGTCGGCGGCGTGCTGCCGGGCAGCTTCCCCGACCTGATTACGAGCCAGGCGAACAAGTACCAGAACTTCCTGCTCACCGAGACGCACGTCTTCTCGCCGAACCTGACGAACGAGGCGCGGCTCTCCTACAACCGCATTGACCTCTCGTTCCCGCTCGACCCGCAGAACCCGCTGGGCCTTACGCTCCCCTGCATACAGATAACCACGCTTTCGAGCTGCACGACGGCCGGCACGCAGCTCTCGGTCAACCCCGTATTCCCGCAGGGCCGCGTCGCCAACAACTACGTCGTGCAGGACACGATGACGCTGGTGCGCGGCGACCACACGTTCCGCTTCGGCGCCGACCTGCTGATGCAGCGCTCGCGCCAGTTCGCGCCCATCATCGAGCGCGGCTCGCTCACCTACACCGACAGCTCGGTGAACGTCGGCGGCACTAACGTCTCGTTCACGGGCTTCGCCAACTTCGTTGACGACTTCGGCGGCTCCGGCAACGCGACGAAGGACTTCGGCAGCCCGGCCTACTACCCAGAGCTCTTCCGCCAGGCCTACTTCTTCCAGGATCGCTGGCGCGCGAACAAGGAGCTGACGCTCACGCTCGGAATCCGCTACGAGAACTTCGGCACGCCCTTCAACAACCTCCGCACGCCGGCCTTCACCGGGCTCTTCAACGTTGACCCCGTCACCTTCGAGGGGCCGTTCGACGACCCGAACCAGATACCGGGCGACAACAACAACTTCGCGCCGACGGTCGGCATAGCCTACTCGCCGTCGGCCGACTCGGGCCTGCTCGGCTTCCTCTTCGGCGGCGAGCACCGCTCGGTCATACGCGCCGGCTACCAGATAGGCTACGACTCCTTCTACAACAACCTGGCGTCGAACGCGGCGACCGCGGCGCCCAACCTCGTCGCGACCTCGACCACCTCGACGCCGAGCGCCGCCAGCCCGCGCGGGCTCGCGAACCTCTCGCAGCAGTTCCCGACCGCCCGGCGCCCCGTGACGGCTCTGGACTCGCAGGGCAACCTGCTTGCGCCCGACCTCGTCAACCCCTACTACCAGCGCTGGTCAATCGGCCTTCAGCGTGAGATGCCCGCGGGCGTCATCCTCGACATGTCCTACGTCGGCTCGAAGGGTACGAGGCTCTACATCACGGAGGACTTGAACCCGGTCGTCCCGGCGGCGCTGCGGCAGTTCCCGCGCAACCCCGACGGCTCGCTCATCAGCGTACCTGCGGCGCGCCTCTCGACCCGCTACGACCCGCTCCAGGGCTCGCGCAACATCCGCACGAACGGCGGCGACTCGAACTACCACTCGGGCCAGCTCATGCTCTCGCGCCGGTTCGCCAACAACTTCTCCGTGACCGGCTCCTACACGTGGTCGAAGCTCATTGACAACGGCAGCGACACCTTCGCGCAGGCGGGCGTCAACTCGCAGGCGTTCACCGCGCTGCCTTCGCGCTTCGGCGGCCTGCGCGCCGACCGCGGCGTCTCGCTCTACGACCGCACGCACCGCGCCGCCATCACCTACGTCTACGCATTCCCCTTCTTCCGCGAGCAGCGCGGCTTCGCCGGCCACCTGCTCGGCGGCTGGGAGATTTCCGGCGTCACGCAGTTCGAGAGCGGCGTGCCCCTGAACATCCTGAACGGCACGGACGCCGACCTCATCGGCGGCAACCTGGATAGGCCCGTTTACAACCCCGACGGGCAGCGCGGCGTGCGCGCGCGCATCGCCGACGCCACCAGCCCCAGCCCCACGGGCTACGTCAACCCCGACGTGGTCATCGGCACGACCTCCGCGGGCGCCAATATCTTCCAGCCGATTGACCCGCTTCAGGCCGAGTACATACAGGCTGGCAGCGCCCGCTTCCCCGTCGGCAACCTCGGCCGCAACACTCTGCGGACGCCCGGCATCAACAACTGGGACATGAACGTGATGAAGCGCACGCGGCTGGGCGAGACGACGAGCCTGGAGCTCCGCACGGAGTTCTTCAACGTCTTCAACCACCCGCAGTACGGCACGCCGAGCGTCAGCTCGTTCCTCAACGTCGGCCAGACCGGCGTCGGCGGAACCATTTCCTCGACGCTGCCGGGCCGCTTCCTCGACCCGCGCTTCGGCGACGGCGGCGGCCGCGTCATCCGCTACCAACTGAAGTTCATCTTCTAGCGCCACGGCCTTTCCGGGGGCGCTCGCGGGGGCGGGAGGTCGGAAAACCTCCCGCCCATTTCTTTTCCCCGTCACCCCCTCCCCACGCCCCGCCACTTCGCATTAACTGCCGTCGTCTTTCCGAGCCTTAGTCCTGGCCGTTCTGGTCATGAGGGGCGTGGCCGGTCGGCAGAATGAGCGCTCGCGGCTCGTCCCCTTGGCGCCGCAGGCCCCGGCGCTCCCCTGCTAAGACGGCCCGCAGAGGAGCGTTTCGAGCCGCTGCTCGCCGACGCCGTAGAACTCTTTGAGCGCCCGGAACTGACGTAGCGCTTCCTCCCCGCCCGCCGCGCCCTCGCGCCTGACGGCCGCTATCATCGTGTTCTTTCGCGTGTGCTCGGTCGAGACGAACTCGAAGACTTTGACCTTGTAGCCGGCGTGCTCGAGCAGCAGCGCCCGCATCGAGTCCGTCAAGGTCTCCGCCTCGCGCTCAAGAAGTATGCCGTGGCGCAGGACGGCGCGCAGCGGCTCGGGCGGGCTGATTTGCGGGCGCACCTCCTTGTGGCAGCAAGGCGCGGTGATGATGACGGAGGCGCCCGCCCCAATGCCCTTAAACAGCGCGTCGTCCGTTGCCGTGTCGCATGCGTGCAGGGCGATGAGGATGTCGGTGGGCGGCATCTCGAAATCCTGTATGAAGCCTTCGCGGAAGCCGAGCCGGTCGAAGCCGGCGAGGCGCGCGACTCGGTTGCAGAGCTCGACCAGCTCGGCCCTCGCCTCGACGCCCTCGACGCGCGCGCCGACGCCCAGCACGTTGTTGAAGTAGTCGTAGGCCGCGAACGTCAGGTAGCCCTTACCCGAGCCCACGTCCACGACGCTAAGCTCCTGCTCGCCCGCGAGAGGCGACGCCGCGTAGAGCGAGCCGAGCACCTCGACGAATTTGTTTATCTGCCGGAACTTATCGCCCGCGCCCTTCAAGACCTCGCCACGCTCGTTCGTCACGCCGAGCTCGCGCAGGTAAACGCTCCCCTCGGCCGAGAGGGCTCGCCGCTTCCGGCGGTCATGCTCGGGCGTCGGGCGCTCCTTAAAGCTCGGCGGCCGGGCGACGAGGCGCGACTCCCGCCGCCTGTTGAAGTCAATCTGCAAGTCCTCTGAGAGCGTGAAGAGGTGGCCGCCGAGGAACTGCGCGCCGAGCAGGCTGCGCAGCAGGCGCACGCCCCCCTCCGCGGCATAGTTCTTGACCACGTCCCTCGTGCGGTAGCGGTAGAGGAAGGAGAGCAGCTCGTCGCCCTTCATGCGGACGGGGCGCACGTAGAGGTTGCGCAAATCCGTCTCGGGGCCGCGGTACTTCGCTAGCGTGAGCTTGACGAACCGGCCCCCGGAGAGAGCGCCTTCGAGGGCGGCGAAGAACTGCTCGGTGTGCGGGTCTCCCATCCGCCCCATTGTAGAACAAACGCGGGCGCGGGTGGGGAGGGGCGAGGCGGCGGGCGCGTCAGCCGCCGGAGCCCATCTCCTCCATCTTCTTGCGGAGGCTTAGAGGGCGCATGTCCGTCCAGACCTCCTTGATGTAGGCGAGGCACTCCTCCTTCGTCCCCGACTTGCCCGCGTCGCTCCAACCGAGCGGGTTCTCGCGGTCGGCCGGCCAGATGGAGTATTGCTCCTCGTGGTTGACGACTACCTTGTAGATGGTGTTGTCTTCTCTCTCGTCGCGGCTCATGGTTCGAGTCTCCTTGGGGGCTGAGGTCGGAAAGGGCCTGCGAGGTGCGTGAAGAAGCGGGTCACGCGCTGGGTCGCGTCGTCGGGCCGGGAGAATTTAAACCATCGGGGGCGGTTTAGTCGAGACTTTTCTTGCCGGCTCCGAGGCGGGACAGGGCGCGCGGTATCTCGGGCAGAAGCTCGCGCGCGAGGAAGCCTAGCCGGCCGACCCTTCGCTCGAGCGCCTCGCCCGCGAGGGCGTGCGCGTGGACGCCCCACGCCGCGGCCGTGAGCGGCTCGGCCCCGCGCGCAATGAGGCCGGCGATGACGCCCGCGAGCACGTCGCCCGAGCCGGACGTGGCGAGCCCGCCGCTGCCTGCGCGGTTCACGTATGCGCGGCCGTCGGGCGAGACGATGAAAGTCTCGCGCCCTTTGAGCGCGACGACCGCGCGGAACTCCTGGGCCGCACGGAGCGCCGCGCTGAGTGGCTCCCGCTTTATTAATTCCTTGTCTTCGCCGAAGACTTCGGCAAGCTCGTCCGCGTTCGGCGTGACGACGGCGCGGCCGCCGAGCGCGTGCAGCAGCTCCCCTCCTCCCTCGAGGCACGCGAGCGCGCCGGCGTCGAGCACGACCGGCACCTCGCCGCAAAATTCGAGCGTCGCCCTGACGAAGCGCGCGACCGACTCGGCCTCGATCATCCCCGGCCCGACGCAGACCGCCTGCGCCTCGGCGACGGGCCCGCCCAGCTTCGCGCCCGCAGACTTCGCCAGCCCGCCCGACTTCGTCT
>DASPKR010000235.1:0-2302 GCA_035627975.1 Pyrinomonadaceae bacterium
GGGCGCCTCTCCCGCCCGTAAACGCGGAGCGTGCCGACCAGCTCTCGCCACGCGGGGGCGTCCGGGTGATTGGGCTGGGAGTTGACGAACTCCTCCATGCGCGCGGCCGCCTCGCGCATGCGCGCGACGAGCGGCGCGAACTCCCTCTCGCGCGCCCCGAGCGCGGCGGCGCGCTGAGCGGGTTCGGCGCCCGGTCGTAAGGGGTATTTCAGCGCGACCCTGTCGCTTTCGTCGGCGTAGATGTAAAGCACGGCCTGGCCCTTCAGATACTGAGCCGCGCCGAAGTCGGGGCGGAGCCGCAGGGCCTCGTCGGCGTGCTCAATGGCGCGCTCGAACTTCTCGGCGGCGAAGAGCGTCATGCCGACGACGAAGTGCGCGTCCGGCAGCTCGGGGTCTAATTCGAGCGCGCGGCGGGCCTCGAGCTCGGCCTCGCCCCTCCTGCCGGACAGCAGCAGGGCGAGCGAGAGCGCCGCGCGGTCGCCCGCCGAGCCGCGGAGCTTCGCGGCCCGCTCGAAAGCCTTGACGGCCTCCTTCGACTTGCCGGCGCGGTTGAGCGCGAGCCCGTAGTAGTGCCAGGCGTCCGCGTCCGTCTTCAGGCGGTTAGCCGCGTCGCCGAGCGTCTTCACGGCGCGCGCGTTCTCGCCGCGCAGGTAGAGCTGGCGCCCGCGCTCGACTTCGGCGTCGGCGTGCGCTCCCGTCTTCTGCGGAGGCTCATCCTGCCACGCCGCGGCGACGGCGGGGAGGGTTGACAGCAGCGCCAACAGCGCGAGCGCCGCCGCGAGGGCGTCTGTCTTAAACGGCGTTCCCTTCATGTTCTTAGACCGGATCAGTAGCGGAAGCGGCGCATCTGTATCTGGAAGCTGTACTCCAGCGTGATGAGCTGCGAGACGGGCCTGCCCGCCCGGCGCGCGGGCTCGAAGCGCATCGAGCGCGCGGCCTCGACGGCCCTCTCCGAGAGGCCGTCGGGCAGCCCCTTCATCACGAGAACGTGCCTGACCTCGCCGTCGGCCATGAGCACGGCGCGCACCATGACGCGCCCGCCGGTTCCGTTCGCGCGCGCTCTCTCCGTGTAGCCCGGCTCCGGCTTGTAAATGATGCGCGCCTTCTCGTCAACCTCGAAGGGGAAGAAGGCCGCGCGCGCCTCGTCCGTCTCCGCGAGCAGCGCGGCGTGCGCGCGTATGGCTTCGAGGTTCTCGCGCTCTAGCTCTGACTCCGGCTCGCCCAGGAGCAAGTACCTGCGCGCGCTCTCGGAGGCGCGCTCGAGGCGCCGCGCCGCGGCCCTGCGCAGGCCCGCCTTCTCCTCGGCCGTCCACTCCGGCGTGGGCCTGCGCGGGGAGGCGTTGGTCACGCGGCGGTAGGCGATGAGGTGCAGCTTGACGGCCTCGGCGAAAGCCTTGCGCGCCTGCTCGCGCTTCCCCTCACGCTCAAGGGCCTCGCCGCGCTCGTGCCACTCGCCGGCCGACTCGGAGCCGTCTTCGAGGTCGAGCGGGAACCGCTTCTCGTCCTCGCCCTGGGCGACGCGCCCCGCACCCACGCCCTGCGCGAGCGCTCCGACCGGGAGTGAGAGGAGCGCGACCGCGAGCGTCATGCATTTAAGAGATCTGTTCATACGGCTCACCTCCGCGCACCGATCAGTAGATGTTGAAGTTGTACTCAAGCAGGATGAACTGCGAGACGGGGCGGCCGTCTTTGACCGCCGGCTCGAATCTCACACGCCTTGCGGCGGCTACGGCATTCTCCGTCTGGCCGCCCAGAGCCTTGATAACGAAGATGTGCTTTACCCTTCCGTCAGAGCCCAGCACGGCGCGCACCCTGACCACGCCCGTGCCACCATACTCACCGAACACCGGCTCCGGCTTGTAAATGATGCGCGCCTTGCTCTCCAACTCCGAACCGAAAAAGACGGAGCGGCTCGCGTCGGTCTCGCGGAGCATGGCTGCCTGGCCCGCGGCCGCTTCGAGCTGCGAGCGCTCGAAGCCCGACAGGCGGCTTTCGAGCGCGAGATAGCGCCCGACTGCCTCGGGGGCGCGACGTAGCCCGCTTACTATCTCGTCCCTATGCTGCCCGGCGGGCTCCCTCCCCTTTGTCGGAGCAACGAAGCGCATACCTTCGAGGCGCTTCCTATAGAGCTTGACGGCCTCGCGGTATGCCCTGAGCGCGCCCGGGGAGTCGCCCTCGCGCGCGAGCGCCTCGGCCAAGTCGTGCCAAGCGTGGGCGTCGCGCTTGTCGCGCGAGACGGCCTCGCGCAGCTTCGCCGAGCCCTGCTCCGCTTGGGCGCGGGCCGCGGGCGCGGCGGCGCAGA
>DASPKR010000236.1:0-3331 GCA_035627975.1 Pyrinomonadaceae bacterium
GAGTTGAGGCAGAACGTCCCGGCCGGCGGCTCCGTCGTCCTCCGCCTGCGCCTGACCGACGGCGAGCCTATAGACCCTCTGGCCGACGTTGACCGCGTCGTCGAAGAGCGCCGGCGCGAGGCCGACGAGTTCTACGCGGCACTGCACCCGCCCGGCGCCACGGAGGACGAGCGGCGCGTGCAGCGGCAGGCGCTGGCCGGGATGCTCTGGACGAAGCAGATTTACATCTACGACGTGCACCTCTGGCTCGACGGCGACAACCCCGACTGGCCGCCCCCCGACTCGCGCCGCCGCTTACGCAACCACCGCTGGCTCCACCTCAACTCGATGCGCGTGATGTCGATGCCGGACAAGTGGGAGTACCCGTGGTTCGCCGCCTGGGACCTGGCCTTCCACTGCGTGCCGCTCGCGCTAGTTGACCCGGAGTTCGCCAAAGAGCAACTGTGGCTCCTGCTCTTCGAGCAGTTCCAGCACCCGAACGGCCAACTCCCCGCCTACGAGTGGGAGTTCTCAGACCTCAACCCGCCAGTCCACGCCTGGGCCGTCTGGCGCGTCTATAACATGGATCGCCTCCGGTCGGGGAAGGCCGACCGGCTGTTCCTGGAGAAGTGCTTCCACAAGCTCCTCATCAACTTCGCCTGGTGGGTGAACAAGGTTGACAGCCAGGGCAACAACGTCTTCGAGGGTGGCTTCCTCGGCCTCGACAACATAACGGTGCTCGACCGCAGCCAGCCGCTACACTTCGGCGCGCGGCTCGAACAGTCGGACGCGACGGGCTGGATGGGCATGTTCTGCCTCAACCTCATGCGCATAGCGCTGGAGCTTGCGAAGGAGAACAAGGCTTACGAGGGGCTCGCTACGAAGTTCTTCCAGCACTACGTCTATGTCGGCGCCGCGATGAAGCACATGGGCGAGAGCGACCACGACCTCTGGGACGAGGGCGACGAGTTTTTCTACGACGTGCTGCGCCAGCCCGACGGCTCGTTCCACAAGTTCCGCGTTCGCTCGCTCGTCGGCCTCATACCGCTCTACGCCGTCGAGCGTCTCGAGGAGGACTGGATCGAGCCCTTCCCGGAGTTCCGCGCAAACCTCCACTGGTTTTTAGAGAACCGACAGGACATCGTCCGCCGCTGCGTCACGACCCTAGAGCACGGCGGCAAGCGCGTCCACGTCCTCGCAATCGTCAACCCGGAGCAGATGCGCGCGCTTTTAAAGCGGGTCTGGGACTCGGAGGAGTTCCGCTCCGACTACGGCCTGCGCAGCCTCTCGAAGTGGCACGAGCGGAACCCCTTCCGCTTCGGCGACGCAGAGGTCGGCTACGAGCCGGCCGAGTCGCGCGAGATGCTAAAGGGAGGGAACTCGAACTGGCGCGGCCCCGTCTGGTTCCCGACCTCGTTTATGATGATAGAGTCGCTGCGGAAGCTCGGGAAGGCATACGGCCCGCTCTTTTCCGTCCCCGGCAAAACAGCGGGCGAGCCGTCCGTCACGCTTCAGGAGATGGCGCGCGGCTTCGCCGACCGCCTCGTCGCGCTCTTCACCCGCGACGATGGGGGGCGCCGCCCAGCACACGGCTTGTACTCGAAATTCCAGAGCGACCCGCACTGGCGCGACCTGCTGCTCTTCTACGAATACTTCAACGGCGACACCGGCATGGGCCTCGGCGCCTCGCACCAGACCGGCTGGACGGGCCTCGTCGCCTCCCTCATAGACGAGTGGCGGAGGTGACTGCCGGGAGCCCTGCCCCGCCGGACTAAAGCGAACTTTCTCAACAGCTTAGCGGTACAACCTCGCGCCCGGCCGGGGCGTCTAACCAATCTTGACAAAAAAGTCAGGTATGTCTAGTATGGATCAGCAATAACGTTCCGGCGACCAATTTTTCGGGTGTTTTATGAAGGTCTCGGCACAAGAAGAGTACGGTCTGCGCTGCCTTTTGCAGCTTGCGCGCCTGGGCGATGGCGAGGCGCTAACGCTCGGGCAGGTCGCCGAGCTCGAGGGCATCTCGCAGGCCAACGCCGGCAAGGTCTTGTGGCTTTTGAACAAGGCGGGCCTGGTCAGCTCGACACGCGGGACGAAGGGCGGCTACGCGCTGGCGCGGCCGGCTACGGAGATTAGACTGAGCGAGATCATCAAGGTGCTAGACGCGGGCGAGGTTGACGGGCATTGCAAGACGTACCCCGGCGTGCTCGACGCGTGCGTCCACACGAGCGACTGCGGCATACGCTCCGTGCTCATAAACGTCCACGAGGTGGTCGAGCGTGCGCTCTCAGGCATCACGCTCGCGCAGCTCGCCGCGGGCGAGCAGCCGCCGGCCGCCGCGACGCTGCACCAGATACACGGCCTGCGGCCGCCCGCCGGGGCGAGGTGAAGGGTTTCAAGGAAGCTAGGAAATAATGAGCAGCATAGAACTTCTTACCAACAAAGAGTACAAGTACGGCTTCGTCACCGACATCGAGTCGGACGTGATACCGAGGGGGCTGACGGAAGAGACCATACGGCTCATCTCGGAGAAGAAGTCGGAGCCCGACTGGATGCTCGAGTTCCGCCTGAAGGCCTTCCGCCAGTGGCTCAAGATGAAGGAGCCTAAGCACTGGCCGAACGTCAAGTACCCGGAGATTGACTACCAGGACATCATCTACTACAGCGCGCCGAAGCAGAAGGTGACCAAGAAGAGCCTCGACGAGGTTGACCCCGAGCTCCTGCGCACCTTCGAGAAGCTCGGCATCCCCCTGAGCGAGCAGAAGCAGCTCGCGGGCGTTGCCGTTGACGCGGTCTTCGACTCCGTCTCGGTCGCGACGACCTACAAGGAGAAGCTCAAGAAGCACGGCGTCGTCTTCTGCTCGTTCACCGAGGCGATACGCGACTACCCCGAGCTCGTCAAGAAGTACCTCGGCTCGGTCGTCCCCGTCGGCGACAACTACTTCGCGGCTCTCAACAGCGCGGTCTTCTCCGACGGCTCGTTCGTCTTCGTGCCGAAGGGCGTGCGCTGCCCGATGGAGCTTTCGACCTACTTCCGCATCAATAACCAGGACTCGGGCCAGTTCGAGCGCACGCTCGTCGTGGCCGAGGAGGGCGCCTACGTCTCCTACTTAGAAGGCTGCACGGCGCCGAAGTTCGACAAGAACCAACTGCACGCGGCGGTGGTCGAGCTGGTCGCGCTGGACGACGCGGAGATTAAGTACTCGACGGTGCAGAACTGGTACGCGGGCGACGAGGAGGGGCGCGGCGGCATTTACAACTTCGTCACCAAGCGCGGCGCCTGCCGCGGGCGCAACTCGAAGATTTCGTGGACGCAGGTCGAGACCGGCTCGGCGATCACGTGGAAGTACCCTTC